>NZ_JBFUMY010000001.1:0-271937 GCF_054049135.1 Kitasatospora sp. P5_F3
CCCCCCGCGCGCGTCCAGATCGCTGCTGATCCGGCTGTGCCGCCAGTCGTGAATCCGGAAGTCCCTGGTGAGCCTGCGCAGCCGGAAGGTGCTGCCCTCCTCCCCCACCCATTCCAACTCGATGGCACCCCGGTCCCAGCGGAGGACCATGGTGGCAGGGACCGCACTTGCTGCTGCCATACGGAGGCGACGAACCGTGACGTGTCGGTGTCGTCCACCCGCTCGGCCTCCGACGGCCGCATGGACGGCTCAGTCACACGTAAACGACATCCTTCACAAATAATCCGTGTACATCGCCAACACGCTGGACCTTGGATTCACTTTCTCTTGCCGTGTACGGTGGCGCTATGAAGGAGGACACTCGCCCTGCCACCGATCCGCTGATCACCGGAGCCGAGATCGCTCGACTGGCCGGCGTGACCAGGGCCGCGGTCTCCAATTGGCGGCGGCGCTACGAGGACTTCCCCGCGCCAGCCGGGGGCGGGGCAACCAGCCCACTGTTCGACCTCGCCGAGGTGCGGACCTGGCTCGCCAGACAGCACAAAGGGCAGGACGTGTCCGACGACGTCAGGCTGTGGCAATCCCTTCGGGGGACTTACGGGGACGACATAGTCAGCGGTCTCGTGGCGGTGGGTCGACTCCTCGCACACGGCGCGCCGCCAACGGGCCTCGCATCCGAAATCGTCGGTCAAGCTCTGGAGATCGTAGACCGGACCTCGAAGGCCGAGCTGATCACCGCTCTCACCGAGCGCTTTCTCGACGCCACCCGCCGCACCGGATCCGACCAGGTCTCCTCCCCTGCAGTCATCCGTGCAGTGCGGCATTTCGCGGGCTCCGTCCCCACGTCGGCGCGCATCCTGGACCCTGCCTGCGGAATTGGCGCCCTACTTCTCTCCATCGGCCCCACTGCCGGGCCAACCCGGCACGGCCAAGAGGTCGATGCGTCGATGGCGGAGTTCGCCCGGCTCCGTGCCGGTCTTACCAACCGCGTGCCCACCGACATCCGGAACGGCGACTCGCTCCGCGACGACCAGTGGAGCGACTTCAAAGCTGATCTGGTCATCTGCGACCCGCCCGTTGCCTCGCCCGACTGGGGGCGCGAGGACCTCCTCCTCGATGCGCGCTGGGAGCTCGGGACCCCATCGCGCGCGGAGGGCGAGCTGGCCTGGCTCCAGCACGCCTACTCGCACACGGCGCCCGGAGGCAAGGCCATCATGGTGATGCCGGCCTCCGTCGCCTACCGGAAGGCCGGTCGCCGCATCCGTGCGGAGCTCGTCCGGCGGGGCATCCTCGCCGAGGTCATCGCCCTTCCGGCCGGAACGGCGACGGCCCACGCGCTGCCGGTGCACCTGTGGGTGCTCAAGCGTCCCGACGGTGCCGCGCCGACGGTAGTCCGCATGGTGGATCTCACCGCGAACGCTCCGGACGCGCCCCTCGACCCCTCACCCGGGCAGGTCGTCGATGTCCCGCTCATCAACCTCCTCGACGACACCGTCGACCTCACCCCCGGCACTCATGTCGGTGCCGCACGGCGCGACTACATCGGCGACTACGTGGCGCTGCGCCGGCGGGTGCAGGAGCAACTTCGGGCGCTCAACGACCTGTTGCCCCCCCTACTTCCCGGTAACAGCCTCGGCGCGCTCGACACTGCGTCCGTCAGCATCGCCGACCTCGCCCGGGCCGGGCTCGTCGAGTACTCCGAGAGCGGGCCCCTCTCCGTCAGCGACCAGCTCGACACCGACTATCTGAAGGGCTTTCTGGTCGGCCCCGCCAATCGGCGCCGCTCCACCAGTGCCAGCGGCACCTACCGTCTCGACGCGCGCGGCTCCCGCATTCCGCAGATGGGCATCGAGGAGCAACGTCGTTACGGGACCGCGTTCCGCGCGCTTCAGGAGTTCGAGGACTGCACCAGGCAGCTCGCCGCACTCAGCGAACAAGCCGCCACACTCGCCCGTGAAGGGCTCACCAACGGCGGCCTGTACCCGAGGAGCAACGGCGACTGACCCTGCCGGTCACCCTCGCGCGGGCAGGAATCCGCTCGGCGCTCCGCTCCAGGAGACGGCGAGTGCCTCCCGAGCCCGCGTGCAGGCCACGAACAGCAGGCACCGCTCGCGCAGCAGATCCGTCTCGTACTGGAGCCTGTCCACCTCGACCGGAGTGATCTCGCGGGCGAAGGGCATCGCACTGGCCGTCGCCCCGAGGACTGCCACCGCCCGGAACTCCAGGCCCTTCATGGCGTGCATGGTCGCAAGCCGCACGCCGTCTGTGTGGGGAGCGGGGTTGTCCCGGACCCGTACTGCCGGCACACCGGCGGCGGACAGCCTGTCGTGGACCTTGTCGAGAAGCAGATTGAAGCGCGCGCAGACCCCGATCTCGGCCGGGCGGATACCCTGGGCGATCCAGCCCTGCACCCGCTCCACAAGGGCGACGACCTCGGCATGCTCGGAGCCATGACCGTCGACGTGCGGCCTACGACCGTGCAGCAGCGACCGGTAGCCGGCGAGGCTGTCGTTCCCGTCGCCGCCGAGGTCCTCGACCGGGGCCGGGCCGAGAATGCCGGTGGACCAGCCGAGGATCTCCTCCGTGCTGCGGTAGTTGATGCGCAGACGGCTGCTGCGGCCCTTGACGGTGATCCCGAGCGATCCCAGCGACACCCGGGAGTCGTAGATGCGCTGGTGCGGGTCACCGGCGATGAACAGGTCATCCGGGCCGGACGCGGCAGCCGCCCGCAACACCCTCCACTGCGCGGGGTGGAGGTCCTGCGCCTCGTCGACCACCACGTGGTCGTGGCGCGCCCCGGCCTCGTCGAGCAGTCGGGCCGCCTCTGCGCACACCTGAAGATGTGTCACGCCGCCATGTGCGTTCATCTCCGTGCCGAAGAGCTCCACGGCCGACCAGAGCAGCTTCCGCCGCAGTGGCATCAGCGGCGTTCCCCGCCCGCGCCGGTCGGTGGCGAGATAGTCCTCCAGGGTCCGCAGGTCGTGGGCGAGCACCACGTTCCGGTACTCCTGAGCGAGGAACTGCTCGGTCCACGGCAGGTCGAGGCGCTTCCTGACGCGCTGCCAGATTTGCCGCTCCTCCTGGTCGCCGATCGGGGCGGGCACCCGGCCACCAAGCTCGGTGGCAATCCGGTGCGCGTAGGCGTTTACCGTCGTCACGTCGACCCGGGCGAGCTGCCTGTCGTCACCATCGAGGAGCTGCGCCAGATTCTCGCGCAGGGTCGCGGCGAGCGCATTGGTGTAGGTGGTGAGCAGGACGCGGGTGTCAGGCGCGCGGGACAACAGGTGTTTGACGCGGTGCAGTGCCACGACGGTCTTACCCGTACCTGGCCCGCCGGTGACCTGGACAGGCCCGGCGTAGGAGGCCCGGTAGGCGACCCGCCGCTGCGAGGGGTGCAAGAAAACCCGCCAGGCGGCGAAGGGCTTGTCCAGGATGTCGGTCAGCTCGTCGGGCCCCGAGACGAGAGTGATCCGGCTGCTGGTATTGGCGATGGCCGCTGCCAAGTCCTCGGTCGGCTCCGGGCGGACGTCGGCGGGCCGCCGTTCGAGGACTACGTCCCGGTAGACGTCCTCCGGGCTGAAATCGTCGGCCAGGAACTGCAGGACCTCGAACTGGTCTTCAGGCAGCAGCGTCCCAAAGGCCTCCAGCTGCGGCTTGTCGATGACGGTCCGCACGGCCCGCAACACCTGGTCGTCGATGCCGAGCTCACGCAACACCGTGTCGGAGTGCTTGGCGAACAGCAACGCCGGAGCAGCCTCCGCGGCCTTCTCCAGCGCTGGTGTCAACTGCTCGATGGCGATTACGTTGCGGACTTCCAGGGCCCGCGTCGCCGTGTTGACGGTATAGAGCCGTTTGGCCGCCCAGGTGTAGGCGTCGTCGTGCGGCACCACGTTGATCAGGAGGAAGACGTCGCTGCCGTCGTCTGGGGCGAGGACGACGCCGCGCCAGAAGTCGTTGATCCTGATAGTGCGCATCCGCGGATCGCGCGCCTTCTCCACCGACTCCAGGTGCAGGCCCTTGTCGGCATGCAGCTCGGGCACGGTGAGTTGCTGGAACTTCGCCATCGCCTTGCGCACGCCAGATTTCACCGGCCTCTCCAGGATGTCGTAGCTCTCCCAGAAGCTGTTCGCGAACGCGAGCTGCGGCACCTGCGGACTCCCTACCCCCTGGCGGACGTTCCGATCGTGATCATACCGTCCCGTCAGGCGCCATCTGCCGTGCCAATGAACGAACTTCGCCCAGCAGCTCGGTCGGCGGCCGGTCGAGGTCCAGCGCATGTTGGTGGATGACGATGCCCGCGTGCCGGACCCGGTGAGCCGCGTGCGGGGCGTTCCCCTTCGCGTACACGAGGTGCCCCTCCGGCAAACCGAGGGCAGTGCAGTAGGCGAGTATCTGGTAGAGGTCGCTGTCCGGGTAGCCGTCGGATTTCTGGGCCTTGTACTTGGCGTCGGCCACCGCCTGCGGACTGCCCTCCACCCCGTACAGCACGAAGTCAGGCCTCATCCGAATCCGGGCCGCTTCGTCGAGATGGTGCGGGTCCTGAAGGCGGCAGGCACGGCCCGAGCCCCGGTACGCCTCGCGCAGGGCGACCGTCACGAAGTCCTCGAAGAGCTTGTTCATATTGAACAGGAAGCCGTCGATGCGCAGTTGACCGGCGAGGTGCTCGGGTGAGGAGCCATCCAGCACGACGCGGGCTAGGCGGAGCGCATGGTGGTACCGGGAGTTGAGCCGCGTGGGGTGCCAGGTCGGGAGCAGCTGGCCGCGTACGAGCGGAGTGATGTCGGCGAGGCGGGCGCGCTGGTGCAGCAGGCGGCGGCGTACGTCGCGCGGCACGCCGGGGAGGCGCAGCAGCCGGTCGACGGCGGCCCGCAGGATGCGGTTCTCTGCGATGTCGATGGTGAACTCGTCGTAGGCGATCTCGACCGGCAGGGTCGCGCCGAACCGGCGGCGGATCTGCTCCGCCTCCCGGATGCGGCCCCGGACGACGAGTGAACTGTCCTCGACGGCGCGGTAGCCCTGTAGGAGCCCCTGACGCAGCGCCATGTCGACCTGGCGCTCCACCGCGTGGGCGAGCGCCGGCAGGAGGTCGTCGTGTTCACCGACCTCTATCTGGCCGTCCCGCCAGCCATGCGGGTTGAGGCTGTAGCCGATCAGGAAGAAGAGCCGAGCGATGGGCACCTTGGGGGTAATCCGTACGGTCACATGGGCACCGCCCGACACGTCCAGGGCCACCGCGCCGACCTTGCTGCCCGCGCGGAGCATCCAACGACCCGGGACGTACGGGTCAGGGGCGGCTTCGACGATGCGGGAGGCGGCAAGGGCCCGGCCGACGGCGTCCGGGAGCGGACGGCTGACGGCCGGGGCGTGCTCGACCAGGTCGACGACGACGGCGTCCGTCACGCGAGGGAATCCCGGAGGGTGGCAAGGCCGTACTGCTGCTCGACGTCCATGCCCTCCCCGTAGTGGTACTCCTCCAGCAGCGGGAGGATCTTCGTCCGCCAGGTGCGCTCCAAGCCGCCCTCCCGGTAGACGCCCGGCTTCATCAGGTAGGAGGGCCCGATCCGGAAGTCGTGGTCGTCGATCCGGGAGTTGAGCGCGTCCAGCAGGTCGGCCGGCTCGGCATCGTGGCCCTTGGCGGCGAGCCAGCGCCGCAGCAGGCCGCTGGTCGGCTCGATGCGCGGCGACAGTTCGACGAACGCGAACCGGCGCCGCATCGCCGCGTCGACCAGGGCGATCGAGCGGTCGGCGGTGTTCATGGTGCCGATCACGAACAGGTTCGGCGGAAGCGCGAAGTCGTCGCCCGAGTAGGTGAGCCGCACCGACTTGTTGCGGTACTCCAGCAGGAAGTACAGCTCGCCGAAGACCTTCGCCAGGTTGGCCCGGTTGATCTCGTCGATGATCAGGAAGTGCGGGACGTGCCGGTTCCCTTCGCGGGAGGCGAGATCGGCCAACTCCCGCAATGGTCCGGCGGTCAGCCGGAAGGCGACCTCGCGCGTCTTCGGGTCTTCCTTGGGGCGGAAGCCCTCGAAGAAGTCCTCGTAGGCGTAGGAGGGATGGAACTGCACGAGCTTGACCCGCTCGGGCCCGCCACCGAGGAACTCCGCGAGCTTCAGCGCGAGGTGCGTCTTGCCCGTACCCGGCGGCCCGTAGAGCACCAACTGACGGTCGTCCCAGAGGAGATCGCGCACCTCCTGCAGCCAGTTCAGATCGTGGACGAGCAAGTCGTCGGCGAGTTCAGCGGTCGGTGCGGGGAGCTCCACCTCGCGGCGGGCCGCGATGGCCGGGATCTCCACGGACGGGTCGCGTTCGGTGACCTCGGCAGTGTCGGTGAGGTCCTCGTCGCTCAACCCGAGCCCGGCCAGTAGGGCCTGCACTGCCGTCAGATCGACGACATCGTGCTGCACGGAGAGCTTCTGCTGCAGCTCCTCGGGCAGCTCCTCGTACGCGTACCCGGAGCTCTGCCACTCGACCGGCCGACGCAGGTTGGCTCGCCCGTCCTCAGAGACCGTCTGCTCCACGGGCCCGGTCACCTCGCCCACGTACAGCTGCCCTGCCGAGATGGTGCACACGGTGTCCCCGGGCTTCATTCGGGACAGGAAGGCGTGCAACTCCTCCAGCATCTCCTGCTTCTGACTGTACGTCGCCGCGGACTCGTAGTCCTCATGGACGAAAGTGCGCAGCTCGTCCTTGCTCGTCCCCTGCTCGACCCCCTGTCGCAACCGGGACGCGGAGAGGGTGACCCGGTTCTCGGGCAGCCAGAGCCGCTGGACGAGATCGAGCCCGGAGACATTGGAGCCACGGACGAGCCAGGCGCGATTGGGGCCGGACCAGACTCCCGCCATGAAGTCCGACAGCGGCGCCCCGTCCTCCGTCTTCCACCACACCCAACCGTTGCGGGGAGCGCCCACCAGCAGCTCCGCAGCGAACGACGGCGACCCGCACTCCACGTCCTCCGACAGCTCCAGCCAACCCGGCCAGCGATCGGAGGGACGTAGTACGCCGGTGGCCTGGAGCTCCTCGCGCCGCCGGAAAGTGCCGCTGAAGTGCTTCTTGAACGAGGGCATCACATGGTTGCGAGCCGGCGAGCCAGCGCGGAGCAGGAACTTACGGCTCCCGTTGGTCCCCACCTCGTCCAACAGGACGCCACGCGCCCGGTCGACGTCGTCGCCGTTCGGCAGCCGCAGCTGGAACTCCTGGTGCTCATCGGACACCGGTCTCTGCTCCCATCACTTGCACTCGAAGACGCTGTGGGCACCGTAGCGTCCGGAACTGACGGCACCTCACCTCAGTGGATCTCGCCACTCGCCATGGGCGCCGAGGTCAGCTATCGCTCCCAGTGGTGAGCTTGACCTCATGGCGTGGGCCAAGGCCCGGGGGCGGAGTGAGGGTGGAGGTGAAGTTTTCGCCATCCACGAGGGGGACGGCGAGGGTGGCCCCGGCAGCGGCCATGCGGTCGTAGGCGAGGAGAACCAAGTCCTTCGTTCGGTAGATACCGTACTTAGCGATCTCGTTGTTCTTGAGACCACCACCCGAGTCGGACTGGAAGGTTTCCAGGATGTAGTCAGCGTCGTCGCGGCTGATGCCGTAGAGGCGGAAGAAGTACGCGTCCAGCTCGGCGCGGATATGGGCGCGGCGGGTCTCGTCCCAGCGGAAGGGCGCGCCAGTGTCACCGAGGTCGCGAGCGAGGGGGGCCATATCGCGGGCGGTGTAGACGAGTTCAAGGACGCGCGAGGAAACGAACGGCGTATGTGGTGCGAGTGCTTCGGGGGTGGGGACGGGGAGCTGCTTCCAGATGAAGAGTCCCATGCTTGTGCTGCCAATCTTCTGGCGACTGACGTAGTCGAAGACCAGCGAGCTTTGGGCAGCAACGAGAGCCGCAGTGAGGGCAGGTGCGACGCGCGGCAACATCAGGGGAAACTTGTGTCCGACCGCTGCGCGTGGGAGAAAGGCCGGAATAGCCGTACGCTGATTGGTCGATGCGGTGACATCGCACCAGCCGCAGAGCCAATCGTTGTCCCAATTCGTGTCGTCGAGGCGCAGAGAGACACCAGGAACATCGACATCCTTACCGTTCCTACGCGTCGCAATGGTGCCGCTCTCAGCGATCCAGTTAAGGGGGATGGCGAGCCGCTCCGAGTTTTGGAGATCATCTTCCGTCAGATACCGGGGCTGGTTTTGACGGTTAACCGCCGTCGCGCTCTTAACGACATCGGCAGCTCGATGGTTGAAGAAATCGGCCATCTTTGCCTCATACAGCGGCAGCATTCGCTGCCCGCCCCGCATGAAGACGTTTCCGTGGAGCTCCCATCCCTCAGATTCCAACTCCTCCCACTTACGGAAGAGGTCGGAGTCGTCGGTCATGTCGAAGAGACGCTTGAAGCTGATACCCCAGGGATTTCCGTGCTTCTCGCCCTCATTCCATAGGACTGGGATGCGGCGATAGATCGCAGCCGTGAGGTCGGCGTCGCGGCGGGTACGGAAGATCGGGAGGGTCCCGGTATTTGGGTTGATAAAGATAATCTCGTCGGGGCTCAACGCAAAGACGCGATCGGTATCGTCGAGGTCAGTGGTTTCTTCGAGGAAGAAGGCAAACTTCGCTGCGGGTTCATGCAGATCCCGCCCAGCCAAGGAGAAGAGGCAGAACTTGTAGCTAGAGTGCACCCCAACAAAGAGCGGCTTGCGGTTCTCAAAGTCGTACAGGGAGGTGATAGCACCACGCCTAGTGAAGTCACTGAAGAGATGTTGCGCACCCGCGCCGGTCGCAATTGCAGTGGGGATGATGCATCCGAACCGACCCTCAGGCCCGGCAATGGAGGCAAAGCGCTCAGCGAAGAGCTGGTCGGTCTGGAGCGAGTTGACGCCCTTGACCGTAAGGCCCTTGCCACACAGCGGAAATGCGCCTGACCCGCCCGCGAAGAGGAAAGTGGACTTCACCTTCCTCCGCTCAGCACGGTAGCGCTCACCAGCCTCGGGATCCTCCGTCTCCCACTCGGAGATGCGATTGCGTCGCGCCGTACCGGCGATCGCGGCGATCGACGGCTCCACAATGCTGAAGTACTTCTTGTCCTCGAAGTCGACCTTGTCCCATGGTGGGTTGCCGACCACACAGGAGAATCCGCCTGCCCAGCCAGTCACCCCGACCACGTCACCACCCGTACCGTTGTCACCTTCCGGAACGCTGAAGACCTCGGGGAACTCCAGGTGCCAGTGGAAAAAGCGGTACTCGGCACTAAGCCGCACGATCTCGTCGTGGGTCGCCGTTGAGGCGGCGGTCGCCTGCGGATCCTCAAGGGCGCGGAACAGGTCGTGAGTGATGGCAGGCGGCGCGTCCTTCGCCTTGTGCCACATGAACGCGGCGCACCAAGCGTCCGCCACGTGCAGCGCCTGCACATATGCCGCCGAGGTCTCCCAAGCGCGATACGCAGAAGCCTGACGATGAACGTCCGACAGTGTGTCAGCACGGGCACCCGTGATTCGACGCAGGTCGGACGCGAAAGCCATGTTCGCCACCTTCGTCTCGACCGCCAGATCGAAGAGCCCACCCTGCCCCTTGCGCTCCTCGGTGTTCTGCTTCTCCAGGAAGGCGGCGTACTTGGGGTCGTCCCCCTCCACCGCCTTGAACGCCTTGCTCGGGATTCCGTCCCGCATCAGAGCGGGCGTCGCCCCGATCAGCCCGTTGCCGAGCTTGACGTGTGCGTCGAGGAAGCCCAGCGGCTTGCCCGGCTCCAATGCCTCCAACCACAGCGAGACCTTGGCCAGTTCGACGGCCATCGGGTTGAGGTCCACACCGTAGACGCACCGCGCGATGACCTCGTGCAGAGCATGCCGGACCGCGACCGGTGTGGGCTCCGGGTTGCTCTCCCGCACGGCCGCGACCCGCTTGGCGATCCGGCGAGCAGCCGCAACAAGAAAGTGGCCGGAGCCGCAGGCCGGGTCACAGACCGTCAGGGACAGCAGCTCACCGACGATCGCCTCAGTGGCGTCCGACTGCCCGGCTGCTGCGGCCCGTTGCTCGCCGCGCTTCTGTGCGTCGTCGATTACCGGGTCGAGGGTGGAGTCGAGCAGGGTGTCGATGAGCGAACGGGGTGTGTAGTACGAGCCGGTCTTCTTGCGGTCGTTGCCCAACCGGTTGACCAGCTCGAAGGTGCTCTCGGTAGCGCTGTGCTTGGGGACGAGCTCCAACAGCGACTCGTAGATGGAGCCGAGCTCCTCGGAGCCCATGTTGCGGTAGTCGACCGGACGCCAGCGGGCCGAGTTCGTGTCCCGTACGCGCGAGAGGTGACGCACTGCCTCCAGCAGGTAGGTGTTGGAGAGCGACAGTCCCCGAAGCGGGCTGTCAGCATCGGTGTCGTCAAAGAGGCCGCCCAAGCCCGGCAGCCCGAGCTCCGGACGCCCACTCTCGTCGCCGAGGGCGTCGAGCACCAACTTCAGAGACTGGTAGAGATCGGCGTGCGCCGTACCTCGCCGACGGCCGGCCTGACGTCGCAATCGGCCGGAGGAGAAGTAGGTGGCATAGCGTCGGCGGGCTTCCTCAGTAGCCGTGGGCGGGTGCAGAGCATCCCTGTCCTCGGCCACGAACAGGAAGATCAACCGATAGGCAAGGCGCAGCAGCGCGGCATGGAGAGCCTTGACGTTCACGTCCTTGCGCAGCACCGCATTGTCGCGATGCTTGAGGAAACCGGTCCCGAGGGTCGTGATGGCCCGCTGGACACCATCGCGGTGATGGTCCAGGGCTCGCGTCCCCGACACGATGGCCTCGGTGCGCCACTTCTCCAGCCAGCACCCGGACGGCGCCGCACCCTCCCCCACCTCGAGGCGGGAGACGTGTAGCAGCCGGTACAGCAGCACGAACTCACTGAACAGCTCGCCGTCAAAGATGGCCTCAAGATCGAACTCCACGTACGAGGCCGTGGCCAGCGCACTGGAGTCCCGGAGCAACCGGAGCTGCCGACCATTCGTCAGAACCGCCCACAGGTGGGCCTCGGCACGGTTCAGGCACTCCTGGACCATCGACTGTGGCGGTACAGTGCCAGCACCGCCCGGGCGCTTGTCGAGATCCGCATTCCAGGCCGTCAGCTGGACGAGCGCGTGCTGCCAGCGGTGGCTGATCGGGAAGAGCTTCCCGGGGTCACTGTCGGCAGGGATGCCGGCCCTACCGACAGCGGTGAGGCGTCCAAACCCCAGCTCCGCGAAGAGTGGCTCCAACCACTGGGCGACAGCGAGGCCGGTCGGGTCGGCGGCCGGAGCTCCCGTCGCCTCGTCCTCAGGGAGGCGGACGCGCAGCTCACGCCAGATGGCCTTGAGGTAGTCCCAGTGGCGTTCGGCGTCGTCGCGCACCGAGCGGGAACCGATGACGCCGTAGTCGGCGGGCTTGGAGCCGGAGACGTCCTTGCCCTCGGAGATCCGGAGCAGTATGTCGACGGGTAGCAGGGCACCGACGGTGTGGACGGCGGAGAAGACCTGGTTGCGGGTGGTAGCGGACATCAGGCGGCTTCTCCGGTCGGCGTGGTCGCGGGCAGATAGACGTAGGCGCCGAGGACGTCGGCCGGCTTCTGTGCACTCACGCGCAGGCCTCGGACGATCTCGCCGGAAGCAGAGCGGACCCGCCGGTGGGATTCGTCGAGATCAGCCGCAAGCTGATCACCGAACTCCTCCAAGTGACCCACCACATCGCTGAGTTGACCGAGAATTCGGGTCATCGTGCGCTCGCCGAAGTGCGAGTCGGTGTTCCTGGAGGCCTCGGCGTCGAGCAGACCGATCGCCTCCTCCTGGGGCAGCCAGACGGCGTTCTTCGGGGCCCCCTGGAAGGCCACCAGCCGGGCGTCCTCGGCGACGAGCTGCTTGTCCCCGGTACGGGAGGGGAGCGTCAGATGGAAGCGGTAGCGCACCAGCAGCAGCGTCGTCCGGACCTGGACGGCGTCGGTGGTGATGACGCCACAGCGGCGGGCCGGACGGTTGCCGTCGGCCTGCAGGTCGAGCGCCGCGTCGAGGACGTGTCCGGCCAGCGCGCCGACAACCGGGTCAGTGCGGACCAGGGCGGCCTCGCCGCGTGCAACTGCCGGGTCGGTGCGGAACGGGATCGGCTTGCCGGTCTCGACGGCGTCACCGCCGACGACCGGTGCGAGGGCGTCGCGCAGGCCGGCTGGGGTGCCGCTCACCTCTGCGGTGAAGTCACCGTCCGAGGAGTCGCGCAGCACCCCGCCGAGCGCGTTCAGTGAGTCCCGCACGAAAGTGCGGATCTCACCGGCGCTGCCCAAGGCGTCCCGGATGGCGCCGACTTCGCGTGCCACCTCCTGCGGATGGATGGATCGCTGGGCGAACCGGGAGCGGGACTCCTTCTCGCGTTCGGCCGCGGAGTTCCAGTCGTTCTCCAGTTGGGCGGCCTTGGCGTCGACGATGTCGTCGACCGCGAACAGGCCCTCCTGCTGGCTTTCCCTCCCCCGCATCAGCAGCCACTCGACGATTGCGTCCGTCACACCTGCTGACATCTCGTCAGGGATCGAGACCGAGACCCCGAGGTCCTTGCGAATCTGACGGTGCTTCTTGATCAGGACTTCGAGGACCTTGCCGTCGATGCCGTTGTCCGCGCCGTACAGGGTGATGACCCGGACTTCGTCCTTCTTCTGACCGTAGCGGTCGACCCGGCCCTCGCGCTGGTCATGGCGGGTCGGGTTCCAAGCGAGGTCGTAGTGGACAACGGCATCGAAATGGTGCTGGAGGTTGACGCCCTCCGACAGGCAGTCGGTGGCAATCAGGACCCGGCGAGCGGCCTGGTCGACCCCGGCCTCCTCTGCGAGCCTCTCGATTCGCTCGATCCGCTGCTGCGGGGAGATGGTGCCGGTGACGGCGGCGATCTTCGTCTTGGCACCGAGCTTGCCCTCCAGCTGCTCGGCGATGTACTCCGCGGTCGGGATGTAGCGGCAGAAGACGATCGGACTGTATCCGTCGGCGAGGAGTCCCTTGAGGTGCTTGGTGAGGTCCTTGAGCTTGAGGTCACCTGCCGGTCCCTCAAGCGCTGTGGCACGCTCGGCGAGTGCGGCCAGCCGAGCACCCGCGCCGTCCGTCTCCGCTCCGGGGGCCACGTCCATGCCCTCCAGGATGTCGCTGTCGGCCGCGTCGCTGTTGAGCGGCGCGCCGAGCCGGTCGGCCTCCTCCGCGCTCGCGGCGACCGCAGCGGCCGAACGGGTCGTCAGCGTCTGGGCGGCGGCACGCGGTGAGGAGACCAAGGAGCGCAGCAGGGCGATCGCGGACCACCAGGCGATCCTGGCCTCGCGCTTGCCCTGGGTGCCCGCGGCCTCGACGCGGTCGCTCGCGTAGGCGATGGCGTCGTCGAGCAGCGCGCGGTAGGCCGGGGAGAGCTTGTAGGTCTCGTCCTTGAAGTAGCGATCCGAGGGGAACGCGGTCTTCTCCGTGAGGCTGTCGTCGCTGAGACCGTCCTCCTTGGTGAGGTACTGCCGCACGTCGGCCCGCTTGCGCTGTACGAAATGCTGGGCGAGCAGCTTCCGGCCGCTCTCCGCGTCGAGGTTGACGGTGGCCAGCTCGGGCTTGACCAGGCCGAGGAGGTTGCGGAAGGCAGACTCCTTGCCGCTGTGCGGGGTCGCGGTCACCAGCAGCAGGTGCCGGTCGGCGTCCTTGGCAACGCGGCGCAGCAGCTCGTACCGCAGCTGGCTCTGCGAGGACGTACTGGTGTCGTCGGCCGCGACGCAGGTGTGCGCCTCGTCGACGATGACCAGGTCGGGGCAGTGACGGACGAAGTCGTCGCGGTGGCGCGGGGACTTGATGAAGTCGGTGGAGACGATGACGTTCGGGTACTTGTCGAAGATCGACTGGCCGAGGTCGAGGCCACGCTCCAGACGCGAGATGGTGGAGGAGAGGACGAGTTCGGCGTCGAGGCCGAACTTGGTACGCAACTCCTCCTGCCACTGCTCGGCGAGCGCGGGCGAGCAGAGCACCGCGAGGCCGGTCGCCTCGCCCTGGGCGAGGAGTTCGCTCGCAATCAGGCCGGCCTCGATGGTCTTGCCGATGCCGACGTCGTCGGAGATCAGCAGCCGGACAGTCTTCTGACGCAGCGCCATCATCAACGGCACGAACTGGTAGGCGCGCGGCTCGACCGCGATTCCGGCCAGGGAGCGGAACGGACCGGCACCGGAACGGAACCCGATCCGCAGGGCCGAGCGGAGCAGACCCGCAGCTCGCTGGTCACCGAGATCGGTCGGCGAAGGGGGTGCGAACTCGGCACCCTTAACCTCCTCGAAAGCGGGGAAGACGGCGGCGATGTCGTCGTCGGAACCGCCGAGGGGACGCAGCACGAGCATGTCCGCGGCGCTCTCGGGCAGTACGACCCATTCACGGCCGCGGGCGGTGACCAGGGAACCGGCGGAGTAGCTGAGTGTCATCAGATGAGGTCCTCGTCGAGTGGTTCGTCGGTTCCGTCGGTCAGCTGGTCGGGTGCGCGGTGCCGAAGTAGCGGGCATGGCCGGCCACGACGGCGTCCCAGTCGCCACCGTACGGGAAGCGGATCACGTCCCAGGTGGCGTCGAGCAGACGCTCCTCGGCGTCCTCGTCCCGCAGGGCGGAAACCTCGTTATCGGCGTTGTCGACGAAGACGGCGAGCTTCACACCGGGCATGCGGTAAATGAAATCGGGCATGGCGTTCGCCTCGGTGACCAGGGTCTGCGTCTCGTCGGGGAGCCGGAGGCCACGGTCCTTGAGCCAAGTCAGCAGCTCGCGTTCCCGCGGGGGCTCCTCCTGATCGGCCGGCACGGCTGGCGCGGCCCGTGTGGGCTCCGGGGGTGAGCTGGTTGCCGTACGTCAGCAGGCACTCGTAGCAGCCCCGCTCGCACTGGCGGTCCGGGTGCGGCCCGCCCAGGTCGACGCCGTGCTCGTCGAAGTGACAGATCGCCAGTGCCTGGCGGGCGGCCTTGGCGAGCGCGTCGGGCTCGGACTGGAGGCGGCGGAGCACGCCCGCCCCGCCTTCGGCCGCCTCCGTGAAGAGGATGCGGTTGCGCGGGCCGTCGTTCGGCGGGAGGAGTTCGCTGCTGAGCTCGGAGTCCTCCAGTTCGAACGCGGCCTCGACACCGCGTTCCAGGGCGTACATCAGTGAGAGGGCGATCGGTTCGGGCAGCGGCTCATCGAGGGTGACGACGAGGATGTTGCGACTGTCCTGCACGTAGGGGATGACGCGCTTCTTGCGACGCTTCTCGTTGCCGTCGGAATCGACCACGGGCAGCTCGCCGGAGTCGCCGGAGGCATCGGAGGCATCGCGGTCGTTCATCCAGCGGCCGTCGGCGACGTCGAGCCAGTAGCCGGCCGGGTCGTCCTTCTTCGCCCGCAGTCGGCCGACGTTGGTGATCCGGACAGTCGCCGAGTCGCCGTACGCCAGCAGGGCGAGCGGACCGGAGTCGTCTGAGAGCCTGGCATCCTGGCGGCCCTTGCGAGTGCCGTGGTCCTGGAAGGCGTACGAGGTCTCCAGCTTGAAGCCGGCCCTGCGCCGCTCCTCCTCGTCGGAGGAGATCCGCTCACGGCGCTGGGTGTAGACGGTGTGCAGCTGGAGCAGGCCGTAGGTGGCCGAACCGAGCCGTTCGCCACACATCTCACAGCGGTCGGCCCGCTCACGCGGGTCGTGGTGGTACCCGCAGTGATCGCAGCGGCGGGCCTCACTGGTCGTCACATCACCGGCGGTGTCCGGCGGTAGCTGGATGCGGGTGACCTGATAGCGGGCGCCCTCGTGGTAGATCAGCGCGCCCGGGCCGAACTCGCGGATGGCGAGGAAGCGAGGGCGCTGCAGGTAGTCGCCCTCGCCCTGGCGACGGCCGGTCGTCGGGATGTAGGCGGCGAGCGGCAGCCGGGGGAAGGAGTAGCCGGGCAGGAAGCCCTCGGACGCGAGGTAGCGGTACGGGTTGAAGTCGGAGAGGACGGATCTGTTCTCCACACTCTCGTTCTTCAGCAGATTGAGCTGGGTCTCGGCCTCCCGGCGGCGGCCCACCGCACGCTTGTGGTCGCCGTCGGTGAGGCTGTGGTCCAGGACGCGCTTGTTCTGGACGTACTGGTCGTCGAGAGCCGCGCGGAAGAGGTCGCGCCAGCGGTCGAAGGCTTCGTTGAACCGCACGGGGGCGGTCCGCACCCGGTCCTCGATCCACCGCTCGTCCCACCAGGTGGTGCCAGCGAAGTCGGACAGCAGCGGACCGAGGACCTGGTAGGCGGCGGCGATCGTCCGGGTCTGCGCATCGGCGTCCCACGAGGCGGCATGGATGCCGGGGTGCAGCTCCAGGGCCGGCTTGGGGCGGTCGCCGGTCGCCGGATACGAGACGTCGAGGACCTCGGTGACCGCCCGGCCGAGCTTGAGCCCGGCCTCGGCCAGCCAGATGCCCTGGAGGTGCGAGAGGACGAGGTCCTCGTTGGCGAGGTCGAGACGGGGCGGGGCGACCGCTCCTGCGACCATCCGCTCGGAGCGGCGGAAGTAGTACTGGTCATGACTGTTGCCGGTGGCGCAGTACGTGGTGACGAGAGCGGGCTGGCCGCTGCGGCCCGCTCGGCCGGAGCGCTGCGCGTAGTTGGCGGGCGTCGGCGGGACGTTGCGCATCATGACGGCGTTGAGCGAGGAGATGTCGACGCCGAGTTCCATCGTCGGCGAGCAGTACAGCAGCTTCAACTCAGCCTTACGGAAGGCCTCTTCACGCTTCTCCCGCTCCTTAGGATCCACCTGGGCGGTGTGCTCGCGGGCGAACAGCCCGGCGAGCGCTCCGGCCGCGTTCTGGTAGAGGTCACGGAAGAAGGTGTTCACCCGGGGACCGTCACCGCTGGCGTAGGTGCGGGTGAGCGGGTCGTGGGCACCACGCTCACCCTTGCCCGCGCGCCAGATCAGCGACTGGGCAGCCACCCGGTACCCGGTGACGGCCGGCCCGGAGGGACCGCGGAAACGGCCGGAGCGCTGCGGCGCCGCCGAGACCTCCTTGACCAGGCCGGCCTTGCTGAGCACCTTCAGCAGCTCCTCGATGACGAGCTGCAGATCGGCCTTGTCGAGCTCCTGGAACACCCGGTCGGTACGCCGCAGGTACTTGCCGAACTTGCCCGCGGCCGACAGGAACAGGCCGGACCGGTCCAGACCGGGGCGCGACGGCTGAGGGTAGGCGGTGCCGACCTTGGGGCTGTCGGTCTTCGTCAGCACCCACGGGTCGATGAGGCGTTCCTCACTGGCCCGTTGCAACGAGTCGAAGTCGTCGCGGAAGTACTGGACGTCGATGGCAAGAGAGCGGCGCATCTCGTCGAGGAGCGCCTTCATGATCTCGGCGCGCAGCGCCGGGTCGGCGTCGCGCAGCGCCCGGTGGGTGCGGTCCCAACGCTCCTGACGCTCCGCCACCCAGACGAGGTCCGCGTAGTCGATCTCCAGAAGGCCGGTCTGCTCCAGATTGGGCATGGTGATACGCCAGCCCCGCTCCAGGTCGAGATAGAGCCGGAAGGCGATCACGTCGCGCAGTGTCTTGGCCGCGTTCCGGGCCAGCGCCGGCGGCAGGTCCACCGCATCGCCGGCGTACTCGGTCGGATCCAGCGCGAGCGCGTTCGCGACCGCGGAGGCCAGCTGCTCGTGGTTGACACCGTCCTCGCCCGCTTCGGAGGCCGCCCTGAAGAGGGCTCCGCGCAGCTGGGTGATCTGCACGAAGTCGTTGAAGTGACCGGCCTGGAGGGAGGCGTCCTGACGGTTGTCGACAAACGTGAGGAGCTTGCGCGCCTCCTTCTCCAATGCCTCCTCGGGCACCGATTTCAGCGAACGGACCACTGAAGCCGAGATCAGCGAGGTCGCCGACGACCGGCCCTCCTGGTCAAGGGTCGCCAGCTTGGCGAAGTCCTTGCCGCGCGTCTGCTCGTAGGCGACGCCACAGTGCAAACAGAACAGGAACGGGGACGGGATGAAGGCCGCCTGCAACTCGCCGTAGCCCTCGGTCCCGTACGGGTCGACCGTGACGGCACGCGGCACCCGGTCACGGTGCGACTTCCTGACGACCTCTTGCCCCTTGTCGTCGATCTCCAGCCAGGACTCCGGAAGTCGACGGTCCGCGATCGCCACCTCGGGGCTGAAGGGCCAGGGGCGGTCATGATCCACGTAGAGGTAGCCATCGCCCTGGCGACCGCCGGTGGCCGCGGTGTCACGGCGCGCCTCGTAGCGGACCTCGCCGTCCTTCTCCGTCCGCCATACCGTCAGATACTCCTGCCCGCACTCACGGCAGAACGCGAGCGGCATCAGCAACTTGCCACCGGATCCGGGCTGTTCGAGCTGGTAGGCCCGAGTACGGTGCCGGGAGAGCTTGTCCTCCAGGGTGACGTACACGGTGTCGCCCTTGGAGAGGAACTGATGCAGCCGGAACGCGAACAACGGCCGCTCGGTGACGGGATGAAGAGCCCGCGAGCCGGCCTCCAAGGTGGCCCGGATCGCGGCTGCGCACTGCTCGGCGGGGACTCCGCTCTGCTCGGCCAGGTCGGCGGCGGCTTCCTCGATCTTGGCGGGCCGCTGACGGACGAGCCGGCCGGTGGCCTCGTCGGTGGCCAGACCGAAGCGGGTCTCGACCCAACGTGCGAGCGGGTCGCCGGTGAGCTCGGTGTACGCGCGCGGAGCCGCCGGGGCCGTCAGCCGCTCGGGGGCGACCGTCTGCGGAGCCTCACCGGTGGCCCGGACCAGGGTCTCGCCGATGACGTGTGCCGGATCGACCCTGATACCGAAGAGGGTGGAAGCGACATGCGCGACGACCTTCTTCTGATCCTCCGACGTGCCCTCGGTGGACATGGTCGCGGAGGTACCCACACACTGCAGCTGGTCGGCCTGGCAGGCCTCGCGGACGCGGCGGATGAGCAGCGCGACATCAGCGCCCTGACGCCCGCGGTAAGTGTGCAGCTCGTCGAAGACCAGGAACTCCAGGCCCTTGGCCATCGCGACCAGGCTCCTGCGATCATCGGGCCGCGTGAGCATCAGCTCCAGCATCACGTAGTTGGTCAGCAGGATGTCCGGCGGGTTGTCCCGGATCTCCTTGCGGCGGACATCGTCCTCCTGCCCGGTGTAGCGGGCGAAGGTGACGGGCTCGCGGCCCTCGCCGTAGCCGTCCCGCAGGTACTTCTCCAGTTCCTTGAGCTGACTGTTGGCCAGGGCGTTCATCGGGTAGACGATGATCGCCCGCACTCGCTTGGCGACGCTCCGACCCTCGGCCTGACGGTCCTTCAGGACCTTGTCGACGATCGGCACGATGTACCCGAGCGACTTGCCGGAGCCGGTACCGGTGGTCAGCACGTACGAGGCCCCGGCCTGGGCCGCATCCACTGCTTCACGCTGGTGCTGATGCAGCGTCAGCGGGCGGCCGTCGCAGACCGTACCGCCCTCGGTCTTCCGTGCCTGGAAGATCCGCGCGCACTCCTCGTGCAGCACCCCCTGGCCGGCGAGCTCCAGGACGGTGCCCCCGCCGGCGAAGAACGGGTTCAGCGAGAGCCACGGGTCAGGCCACTGCGACTTGGCGTTCAGGTCCTCCTCGACGAACTCGGCGATCCGATCGTCGCGAATGACCGTCCCTCCCTCGGTGAAGGAGCGATAATCCTCGATGAGCTTGCGGTGGACACCGAAGACGTCCATTCCGCCGGTGACGGCAGGCCTGCTGCCTTCATCGCGGGCGGGCAACCCGACGGGACCGACAGGTCCGGCGGGCTGGGCCGTGCGCAGCACGCGGACGGGGTCGAACGCGCTCCAAGAGGGCAGCTGCGAGATTTCGCCTTCCGGACCGACCAGCGGCAGGAGAGCGTCACGGACATCGATGGCATCGGCAGGACGGTCGACCGGCTGCTTGGCGAGCAGGCGCTCGACAAGTCGCGCCAGCTCGGTGGGGACGTCCTGCCGGATCAGCCGTACCGGGGTCGGCGCATCCTCGATGTGCTTGCGCATCAGCTCGTACGCCGCCTCGCCGACGAACGGCGCAACACCGGTGAGCATCTCGAAGAGCAGGCAGCCCAGGGCGTAGAGGTCGGCGGCCTGGGTGACCTGCTCGGCCTTGAATTGCTCGGGGGCCATGTAGCGGGCGGTGCCGACGGCGACGCCCGTGCTGGTCAGCCGGGCATCCTCGGGGTCGTCGACGATACGGCCCATGCCGAAGTCCAGAACCTTGACGACACCGCCCCTGGTCAGCATGACGTTGGCGGGCTTCAGATCCCGGTGGACGACGCCGGCCGCGTGGGCGGCGGACAGCCCGTCGGCGATCTGGGCACCGATCGCGGCCACCCAGGCGACCGGCAGCCGGCGCTCCTCCTCGATGAGGTCCCGGAGGACCTCACCGTCCAGGAGCTCCATCGCAAGATAGGGCAGGCCACCGTGGGAGTCGTCCACACCGCCATCGATCAGGCGAGACAGGTGCGGGTGGTCCAGGCGGCGCATGATGCGCACTTCCCGGGCGAAACGCTCGACAGCCTTCAGGTCGCCACGGGTGTCGACGGCGACACCGGAACGGCGGCGAAGGATCGTCTTGACGGCGACCACACGTTCCGGGGCTCCCTCGGGGAACCGAAGGTCCTCGGCTCTGTGCACTTCCCCCATGTTGCCGGAGCCGATCACCCCTACCAGGCGAAACCGGCCGCCGATCAACTCCACGTCCACTGCCGCTCCTCCGTACGTATGCCCACCGGATCCACGCCGCACCGCTCGCCGCACACCCGCGGCGGCCGGAGAGCACTCACGGCGGGACGGCGACACGACGAACCGTACACGAGCATGGGGTGCGCACACCAGGAGTTCAATCCGTTGACGCCGTCAACGGATAATGAGTAGGGTTCCCGTGTACTCCTTGAGGACAATGTCCCTGGATGCACTTGACCTACCGGGCCGCCGGCCTGGGCCGCCGCCGTGCGAGAGGCAGAAGAATGGATCGCCAGGTCCCGAGCCTGAAGGCTGCCCTCGGCCGGCTGTACGTCGATCTTCAGGCGAAGCAGGTGGGCGGGGCCGTGCCGTACCAGGTCTTCCGCGACGAGACCGAGAAGCTCGGCCTGAGCCAAGAAGAGCGCGCCCGTCTGGCTACCGCGCTCACCGGAATGAACCTCCGAATCAGTGAGCCGCCCAGGCCCGTCAGTCCTCCCGCACCCGCCCAGGAGCAGGCTTCGTCGTCCCGCCTCGACACCGCGCGCCGCCTGCTCGACCGCTATGCCGACGGCCAAGGGCAGGCGTCCGCTCGGGCAGTTGAAGGCGTCGCCAGGTTGGCCGGGCTCTCCGCACAGGAGACCGCCGAGCTGCAAGCCGGAGGGCCTGCCACCCGGCCGTCCGGGGGGCCTGCCTTGTCTCGGCCCACGCGTGAGATGCCGACGGTGGCGCCGGCAGCGGCCGTACCGCTCACACCCGGCGACCTCCGGGCCGCCATGGACGCCGCTCGGGCCGTGCTCACGGACGACTACTTCACCCGTCGCCCGGCGAAGCGCATCCTCACCGCAGCGGAGGAGATCGGGCTGAGCGTGCTGTTGCGTGGCGGAACGAAGCAGGCACACCGGGAACCGACGGACGCGGAGTTGGCCGAGCTCCGGCCGACGGACGAGCGCCGACGGGCACGCGACTGCCTGGTCACGCACAACCAGGGCCTCGTCCATTCGATGGCACGGCAGTTCCCTGATCAGGGCCTGGACTACGAGGACGTCGTCCAGCACGGGATGCTCGGTCTGCTGCGCGCAGCACGGAAGTTCGACCCACTCATGGGCTACAAGTTCTCCACCTATGCCACCCAGTGGGTCCGCCAGATGATCAGCCGAGGTGTCGCCGACGAGGGCAGCATCATCCGCATCCCCGTACACATGCACGAGTTGATGCAGAAGGTGGCTCGCACGGAGCGTACTCGTCTCTCCAGCGGGCTCTCGGTACGAGCCGCCGACGTGGCGGTAGCCTGCGATCTCAGCGTCGCGAAGGTGGAGCAGATCCGGCGGCTCAGCCGCCGCACGGACTCACTGGACCGGATCGTCGGCGACGGCGTGCACCTCGGTGATCTCATCGAGGCCCGTACCGCGATTCCGAGCGTTGAACACACCGTCATCGACGCGCTGAGCAACGGAGAAATGCGGGAGGCCGTCGCCGCACTGCCCGAGCGCTACGCCCACATCATGACCAGACGCTACGGCCTGGACGGCCAGGACCCCGCCACGTTGGACGAGATCGGCAAGGACTTCGAGGTCACCCGGGAGCGGGTCCGCCAACTGGAGCTGCGGCTCAAGCCCTTACTGCAGATCGCATTCGCGGACCCGACCGGCGATCCGTACCGCACGCTCCGGACGATGCTGACAGACCGGCGGCTCGACGCCACCGGTTCCAACCCGGTGCACGCCATCTCGAAGGACCTCGCGGCCAAGGACTGGAGCGCCGGCCTGGGTGCGCTGCAGGCATTCCGCCGACGCGAGGGCGCATGTCTCCCGCCGCCCGATCACGTGGAAGCGACGGTCCGGCTCGGTGAGTGGATCGAGCACCAGCGCCGGGTCGGTGGCGTCAACGGCGCCGGGCTGCTCACCCATCGCCGGGTCCTCCTCGAGTCGCTGGGTCTGCGCTGGGAGCGCGGGCCGCGGGCCGCGCGGCCCTCCCTTCGTCGGCGCTCGCTGCGCCGAGTAGTCCATCCGCAGCCCGTGACGCCACCATCGCTGCCAACCGCGATCCCCTCGCCCCGACCTCCGGTCCCGACAGCTGCGGTGGGCGACACCCAGCTCAGCCTCTGGTAGCAGCGCACCTGACCAAGACCCTCCGGCAATCGAGAACGGACAGCAGCGTGGAACCCAGAGACGAACTCGTCGACTACCTCCGGCGCCAGCTCGTCGGCCCTGCCCACGGGCCCGACGAGGTCCTCGACGCACCACCCGACCGCCAGTACCTCATGGGCACGCTCTACGCCCAGGATGCCGATCTCCACAGGCAGTTGACCGTCTCCGCCGAGGAGACGGACGCCCCCGGCGCGGAGTCCGCCAGCACGGACACGAACCCGGCCACCGATCCGGTGCCCGAGTCGAACGCATGGCTGCCCTCCTCGCTCGGCCTCAGCTTCTACACCGACGCCTCGGTCATCGAGGTCAGCTGCGTCGGCGCCCGCTACGTGACCCAACAGGGCGAACGGGGCCGACGCTGGCAGCGGGTGGCGCTGCCGGAGGAGTCGCACCTGCTCGGGCCGGACCGCGACCAGATCACCGTCCTCGACGGCCGGGCCGAGATCCGGCTGCGCCGGCGCGCCTTCGGTTCCGGGCAGTTGGTGACCGTCGCCCTGGTGAACACGGCCCACGCCGAGCAGGCACTCGGCCGCGCGGCTCAGTGGGACCGGATGCTCTTCCAGGTCGGGCTGCACGCCAAGCCGCTGGACGGCTCGGTACTGCAGTACCCGAGTGTGCGCCTCGCCAGTCGGGACCTGGAGGAGCAGGAGCTCCGCCTCCAGTACCGCCACGTGCGCACCTACGCGGTCGGTCACGGCTGTGCGGTCGACGAGGAGTCGGACGGGAGCGGGCTGATCACCGGACTGCGGGCTGCGGTGATGCCGGAGGCAGACGTACCGGCCACCCGGGCGGCCGGTCTGACGGAGACACCGGTCCTGAACGTCCTGCATCTCGCAGACCCCGAGCTGCCCGCAGAGCAACTGCGGACCGACCTCACCGCGTTCACGGCGGACTACCGCTCGTGGTACGAGCAACAGTGCCGCACCACTCTCCCCGACTGGGGGCGCGAGGCAGCAGACCGCATCCTGAACCGCGTCGGTGCGGCAGTCTCCCGGATGGAAGCCGGGGTGCAAACCCTCTGCGATCCGTCCCGCCCCGAGCTGCTCCACGCGTTCCGGACCGCCAACCGCGCGATGGCCCTCCAGATGCGCCACTCCGCCAGGGATCTGGCCGGGGAGCGCCGCAGCCGCCGCGACCCCGTGCCTCTCGATCCGGAGCCGGCGAAGGAGACCTCCTGGCGCCCCTTCCAGCTGGCGTTCTTCCTGCTGTCGCTGGACGGTGTCGCCGACCCCCGGCACCCCGACCGGCGGATCACCGACCTGATCTGGTTTCCCACCGGCGGTGGAAAGACGGAGGCCTACCTCCTCCTCGCCGCATTCACGATGGTGCTGCGCCGCCGCGAACCCGACGGGGGCGGCACAGCGGTGCTGAGCCGGTACACGCTGAGCCTCCTGACAACCCAACAGTTCCAGCGCGCGGCCACCACGGTGTGCGCGCTGGAGTCGCTGCGCCGAACCGCCCCGGACGTCTACGGCCGGGAGCCGTTCTCCGTCGGACTGTGGGTCGGTGAAGCCACCTCGCCGAACTCGTACGAGGCCGCGTGCAGCGCCTTCAATGACGTGCGCGGCTCCGCCCGTCCGGAGGACGTGTTCATCCTGGACCGCTGCCCCTGGTGCGGCACCCGCATCCTGCCGTCCCACCGGTCGCCGGACAACGGCGACTACGGTGTGCGGG
Source organism: Kitasatospora sp. P5_F3 (assembly GCF_054049135.1). Lineage (NCBI taxonomy): Bacteria > Bacillati > Actinomycetota > Actinomycetes > Kitasatosporales > Streptomycetaceae > Kitasatospora > Kitasatospora sp. P5_F3. The sequence goes on from NZ_JBFUMY010000001.1 coordinate 24,424, forward strand.
CCGCCCCCGACTCCTTCGCCTTCTACTGCCCCCGCGACGAGTGCACCTTCCACGACGAGCTGCCGATCGCCGTGGTGGACCAGCAGCTGTACGACCGCCCTCCGACGTTCGTACTCGGCACCGTCGACAAGTTCGCGCGCCTCGCCTGGGAGGCCCGCGCCGGCCGGCTCTTCGGCGCGGACAGTCGGTGTCAGCCGCCCTCGCTGGTCATCCAGGACGAGCTGCACCTGCTCACCGGGCCGCTCGGCACGACGGTGGGACTGTACGAGTCGGCCGTGCTCGGCCTGTGCACCGACGCCGACGGCATCGGTCCCAAGGTGGTCGCATCCACCGCGACCATCCGCCGCTCGGGCGAACAGGTCCGCGCCCTGTACGGGGGCGAGGTCCAACTCTTCCCCCCGGCCGGGCTCGATGCCCGCCACTCCTACTTTGCCGAGCCCGACACCTCCCGCCCCGGACGCCGGTACGTCGGCGTGATGGCACAGGGGCACACCGCCGGCCGGGCAGCCGTGACCACCGCTGCCGCCATGCTCCAAGGCGCGTGGGAGCTTCCCGACGAACACCGGGACGAGTACTGGACACTCGTCGCCTACCACCACAGCCTTCGCGAGCTGGGCCGTACGGTCACCGCGGCGGCCGACGACATCCCTGCTCAGCTCGCCGGACTCGATGCCGGCTTCGGCACCCGAAAGCTGACTGATCATCAGGTTCAGGAGCTGACCAGCAACCTGCCACGCGCCGAGCAACCCGTCCTGCTCGACCGGCTGGAGAAACCCTGGGACGACCCGCAGGCGGTTTCCTTTTTGCCGTGCACCAACATGCTGTCGGTCGGCGTGGACGTGAAGCGGCTCTCGCTGATGCTCATGCAGGGGCAGCCCAAGACGACAGCCGAGTACATCCAGGCCACCAGTCGCGTCGGGCGTCACGCCGTGCCCGGTCTGGTCGTCGCCTTCTTCAACGCGACCCGGCCCCGCGACCGGTCGCACTACGAGACCTTCGACGTCTACCACCGTTCCCTGTACCGGCACGTCGAACCGACCAGCGTCACACCGTGGTCCGTCCCCTCACGGCGACGTGCCCTGCACGCCGCACTGGTGATTCTCGTACGCCATCAGCTCGGCCTCTCCGCCGAGAATCAGGCCGGACGCATCCTGGACGTATTGCCGGCGACGGAGACCCTTACCGAGGTGCTGGTGGCACGGGCCGCCGCGTGCGATCCGGACGCAGCGGCTGGCATCCGCGAAGAGCTCGCCCACCTGCTCGCCGAATGGGAACAGGCGGCGCACACGGCACGGGCGGACGGCAGAGAGCTGTACTACAGCAGTCAGGGCAAGGGCCAGACCAATCTGCTGAAGAGTTTCGAACAGTACGGCGGTCTGTGGGAGACCCCGAACTCCATGCGCAGTGTCGACCGGGAGTGCCAGGTGACAGTGAAGGGAACCGACCAGTGAGCAGGCGCCTGAGGGTCCGTCAGTCACAGACAGTGCTGCCGTTCGGGGTGGGCGCGGTCCTGGACGTCCAAGGCGAGTCGTTCGTCGCCGCCGGGATCGGCGACTGGCCCAGGCAGCGCCAGATCGTCGAGTCGCCCCGGCTCGCTGCCAGGCTCGGCGTGACCGGCTTCTACGCGGCCCCACCCACGCTGAACGACCGCTACGACCGACCGGACGCACCCGGTGCGCCGTACATCCGCTTCCCCACCTGGCTGTTCTGCGGGTCGTGCCGGCGTATGGTGCGCTGGCGCATCGCCAACGAGAAAGCCGGCACCCCACCGCGCTGTCCCGCGTGCTCACCGGTACGTCAGCTGGCTCCCATGCGCTTCGTGCAGATCTGCGCGGGAGGGCACCTCGGGGATGTGGACTGGTGGTTCTGGGCGCACTCGCGCCGCACCCCGACCGAGCGTCAGACCTGCACCTCCCGCGAGCAGTTGCGGTTCCGGGTGTCCGAGCGGGCGGCCGGACTGGAGGCGCTGTCCGTCGAGTGCACGGCGAAGGGATGTGACGGCGCCTCACAGGACCTGCTGGACATCCTGGGGACTCATGGGATGCGCTGCTCAGGACGCAACCCGTGGCAGCGGGTCGGGGAGGCGGTGTCGTGTGTCCAACCGGTGCAGATCGTGCAGCGCACGGCGGGCAACCTCTACTACCCGGTAGTGCATTCCGCCCTCGACATTCCGGAGACCGACACCTCCGCCAGCACGGACCAGACCCTCGCCGCCCGCGTACGCGACAACGACCTGTGGATCCCCCTGTGCCGTGCATCGCAGGGCCCTCGGTCCGGCACCTACCGCGACATCATCAAGGAGGAGACGGGAGCCGATGACGCGCTCCTTGACGCGCTCCTCGCCGAGGAGACGGGAAGTGTGCCAACGCCCGCCGACCAGGTCGCGACTCCGGCCGCCCGCCCCGATCTCAGCCGCGAGGAGTGGGAGGCGTTCACCTCCCCCGCCCCACCAGTCACCCGGGACTTCGCGATCCGGGACACCACGCTCGGCCTGGCCCACGAGAACGCCGAGCCCTGGTCCGGTCTGCACCGCCGGATCGGCCGAATCGTGCTCGCCGACCGGCTGCGTGAGGTCCGGGCACTCTCCGGCTTCAGCCGTGTGTCGCCGGACGCTGCCTTCGTACCGGCTGACACCGCGCGGCGACTCAAGTGGCTGCCTGCTGTGGAGGTGTTCGGGGAAGGTCTCTTCCTCACCCTCGACAAGGTCCAGCTCAACGGCTGGGAAGGAAACGACCACGTGCGTCGACGGGTCGCCGGGATGCGCGACGACCTGCATGGCTCGTTCCAGCAGGACCGGTTGGCAAGCCTGACCGGCAACGAACTCTCGCCTCGGTTCGTCCTGCTCCATACCCTGGCCCATCTCCTCATCCGCCAGCTGGCGTTCGAGTCGGGATACACGACCGCCAGCCTGCGCGAGCGGGTCTACGCACGACCCGAGCACGACCAGTACGGGATTCTCGTCTACACCGCTGCAGGCGACGCCGAGGGCACTCTCGGCGGACTCGTCCAGCAGGGAGAACCTCCCCGACTGGCCGAGACCCTTCTGCGGACGATCGAAGCCGCCGCCTGGTGCTCCGCCGACCCGCTCTGTGCCGAACACACCGGTCAGGGCTTCGGCAACCTCAACCGAGCCGCCTGCCATGCCTGTGCCCTCCTGCCGGAGACCAGCTGCGAGACCGGCAACACTCTCCTGGACCGGGTACTCGTCGTCGGCGGCGAACACGTACCCGGCTACTTCGAATCCGTCATCTCCGCCGCCCGCGTCGCGGCGGCCGCCACCTTGGAGTGACCGCCGTCATGACCATCACGTACCTCGACCTCACCAGCGCCCAGCGCGCTTCGCTGGACTCCCTTCCCTTCCACGGCAACCACCTGCTCAGCGGCCCGCCCGGCAGCGGCAAGAGCCTGCTGGCAGTCCAACGCGCGGTCATGCTCGCCCTCAACGGCGCGAACCCCGTCCTCCTCACCCGCTCCAACCTGCTGCGCCAGTCCCTTGCGCCGACCGTCTCCGCCCTGGGCCCGAAGGATGAGGGAGTGGAGGTCTCAACCACGCACTCGTGGTTGGCCCAGTGGTACGGCTCAGACGCACCGCGCGCGGAGAACGGCTGGTACGACTGGCCGGCCTTCTACGAACGGGCCGCGCTCACTCCACCGGATGAGGCTCTCGCCTTCGTCGTGGACGAGGGTCAGGACATGCCACCCGGCTTCTACCGACTGTGCCGCGTCCTCGGCATCCCCACGACGGTCTACGCCGACGAATGCCAGCGGCTCACCACGACTCACTCCACGCTCGCCGAAATCGGCAGCGGCCTCGGAGACTGCACGCGCCACGAGCTCGGCGGCAACCACCGCAACACCCGCCAGATCGCGGAGCTCGCCTCGGTCTTCCACACAGGCGCCCACCCACCCCCACTCCCCGACCGGAATGGGCCCCTCCCGCGCTTGCACCACCTCACCCGTCCCGGCAGCCTCACTGATCTGCTCGTCACCCTCGCCGAACGCCACCCCCGGCACAGCATCGGTGTCATCCTCGACTCCACTCAGGCCCAGTTCGACCTGCTGACGCGCCTGGAGCGCCGGGCTCCCAGCTTGAAGCCGCAGCTCTACACTTCCCGGGCCACGGGCGGCCGCTACCGCAACCTCGACCTCACCCGACCCGGCATTGTCATCATCAACCGCGCCAGCGCAAAGGGCCTCGGCTTCGACACCGTCGTCATCCCCGACATCCACACCGACGCCGCCGTCGACCCCACCTCCGCAGCGCTCAGGATGACCTACTACGTTCTGGCCACGCGAGCTCGGCAGGAGCTGCACTTCGGTTATGAGGGTGCAGTAGAAACGCCGTTGTTCGCGGGGGTGTCCCCAGGCAAGCTGCTCCGCCCATAGGACGTCAGGCGTACTGGGTCAGGTCGATCGCGTGGATGCTCAGCCGGTGGCCGGTGACCGGGTCGGTGGTCTCGTGGTCGAGCTCCATGCCGAGCTTGCGCATCACGTTCTCGGAGGCGTCGTTGCCGACCCGGGCGATGCTGATCACCCGGTCCAGGCCACGGTCCTCGAGGGCGAACTCCAGTGCGGCGTGGGCTGCTTCGGAGGCATAGCCCTGACCCCAGAACTGTCGGCCGAGCCGCCAGCCGATCTCCACGGCGGGGAGCACCTCGGGCAGGAACCACGGCACCGAGAGCCCGGCGAAACCCGCCAGCTCGCCCGAGCTGAGCAGCTCGACGGCGAACAGGCCGAAGCCCTCGTCGTCCCAGCCGTCCTCCCAGCGCTCGATCGCCTCCGCCGTCTGCTCCAGGTCCAGTACGGAGCCGTCGCCGATCCACTCCATGACCACCGGGTCCGCGTTGATCTCGGCCATCGGCGCGAGGTCGTACTCGGTCCAGCGGCGGAGCAGGAGTCGGGGGGTGCGAATCTCGGTCATACCCCCATCCTGTCGAACCCGGGCCCGATGCGGTAATCGGCCGTGTTTCAGCCGACCACTGCGGGTACGACCCGGCAGACCGGGCAGCGCTCCCGGCCGTCCCAGGCCTCCCAGCCGAAGGCCGCCGGGGTCAGCGCCCTGCCCTCCAACTCCGCCCGGACCGCGACCCGGTAGGCCCAGACCGCCTCGATGTAGGGGTGGTAGGCGTCGTGGAAGGCCGCCGAGGACTGCGGCGCACCGGTGGCCACCACCCGGCGCAGCCCGCGCAGTTGCTCGAACATCCGCTGGCCCGCACCGGCCACGGGTTCACTGGCGTCGATGTACAGCCGCTCGCGGACGTCGTAGATCCCGGAGTCCACCAGTACGGCCCGGCTGGCCGCCTCGGCCTGACCCGCCAGTACGGAGTCGGCCGAGTCCTGGGCGAGCTGGACCAGCTGCGCGTGTGCGGTGCCCGCGGCGGCGATGAAGGCGGTGTACACCTCCCGGCGGCGGGCGCCGAGACCACGGTCGTCCTCGTGCCGATTGCGCAGCCGGTCGGCCAGCACCGTGCCGGATATCGCGATCACGGCGCCGCCCAGCGTCGCGACCAACGTCCCCCACTCCACCCGTACTCCCCCTGCCGGCCGACGGTGCTGGCACCGTAGCACCCGGGCAGACCGGGTCGGCCAGGAAGCCTGGCGCACCGTCACCGACCTGCGGATCGACCCGATCGAGCGCACCGTCCGGGCCCTGACCATTCGAGGACTGACGGGTTGTCACCGGGGGCTTCGGCCCGGCCGATGCGCAGTTGATACCTGCCGGACTCTTTCGCAGGAAGTGTGATGTGTGCCATTTTACATGTCACACATCAAGTGACCGCGCCCCAAGCACGCGGCCACCAACCGGCCCGGAGGCCCCCACCGTGCGACCCTCCCGGATACCGATGGCCCATCTGGGCCGTCTGCTCACCCTCGCGTTCGCGTTCCTGCTCACGCTCGGCTTCTTCGCGCCGCAGAGCAGCGCCGCCGCCGGAAACACCCCCGCCACCCCGGCCGCCCCGGCCGCCCCCACCGGCCAGCCCTCGTCCCGGGCCATCCCGGTACCCAAGTCCTCCGAGGTGCCGAAGGACAGCCGCCCGACCCCGGGCGACGCGACCGCCGCCGCCGACGCGCCGAAGGCCGCCGCCACGCTGCCCGCCGTCGCGCAGAAGAAGTCCAAGCAGCTGTTCTCGGCTCCAGGCGCCGCCGACGCGGTCGCCGCCGCCTGCAACTTCACCACCAGCACCGGCAGCGCACTGGTCCAGCAGGTCAAGGCCGCGAGCCTGGACTGCGTGAACTCGCTGTTCACCCTCACCGGCACCGACGCCCAGAGCACCTTCCGCGAGTCGCAGATGGTGACCGTGGCCAACGCCCTGCGGGACAGCGCCGCCTCGTACAACGGCACCAACTCCGGCTCGGCCGGCCAGCTGGTGCTGTTCCTGCGTGCGGGCTACTACGTGCAGTGGAAGTACCCGGACGCCGTCGGCACCTACAACTCCCCGCTGCAGACCGCGATCCGCGGCGGCCTGGACGCGTTCTTCGCCGCTCCCCGCTCCAAGGACGTCACCCAGGCCAACGGTGAGACGCTGGCCGAGGCCGTCACCCTGATCGACAGCGCCCAGGAGAACGCCCGCTACACCGGCGTGGTCAAGGGCCTGCTGAACAGCTACAACAGCAGCTACACCGGCGCCATGTACGACGCGGTGAACAACACCAAGACGGTGATCGAGCGCGGCACCGAGCTGCCCGCCTTCATCGCCGCCCTGCAGGCCGACGCCGGCTTCGCCGGTGCGATGTCCGGTTTCGTCACCCGCAACAGCGCGATGATCAACGGCGGCGACCTGGCCACCGACATCGGCATCCAGCTCGGCAGCCTGCTCTCCTTCCCGGAGCTCAAGGCGCAGGCCCGGCCGCTGGTCAAGGACCTGGTCAACCGCTACTCGCCGGTCGGCGCGACCGGGCCGCTCACCATGAACCTGGCCTGGTTCACCGAGAAGCGCGACACCGGCAACTGCTCGTACTACGGCCTCTGCGACCTGCCCACCCGGCTGGTCCCGCTGGTCCTGACGATCAACCACACCTGCAGCCCGAGCCTGAAGATCCGCGCGCAGCAGATGACCGCCACCGAGCTGGCCGACACCTGCACCAGCCTGGCCAACCAGGACGCGTTCTTCCACCAGCTGGTCAAGGACAGCGGCCCGGTCGCGGGTGACGTGAACACCGCCCTGGAGGTGGTGGTCTTCGACGCCTACTACGACTACAGCCTCTACGCCTGGTCGATCTACGACATCGAGGTCGACAACGGCGGCATGTACCTGGAGGGCGACCCGTCCAAGGTCGGCAACCAGGCCCGCTTCATCGCCCACGAGGCCAGCTGGCTGCGCCCGGCGTTCTCGATCTGGAACCTCAACCACGAGTACACCCACTACCTCGACGGCCGCTACAACATGCTCGGCGACTTCGACGCCGGCATCTCCACCCCGACCATCATGTGGGTCGAGGGCATCGCCGAGTACGTCTCGTACAGCTACCGCAACGTCCGCTACGACGACGCGATCGCCCAGGCGGCCCAGGGCACGTACAAGCTGAGCCAGCTGTTCGACACCACCTACGACAACGCGGACTCCACCCGGATCTACAACTGGGGCTACCTGGCGGTCCGTTACATGCTCCAGTCGCACCCGCAGGACATGACCACGCTGCTCGGTTACTACCGCACCGGCAACTGGGCAGCCGCCCGCACCCTGCTGACCTCCACCATCGGCACCCGCTACGACGCCGACTTCACCACCTGGCTGACCGCCTGCGGCGCCGGCAACTGCGGCACCCTGCCGCCGGTCCAGGCTCCGCTGTGCACCAACGCCGACGCCCGTCAGTTCGACAAGAACTGCCGCCGCGACAACGCGACCGCCGCCACCGGGAACTACAGCTACAGCTTCCTGTACCTGCCCGCCGGGGTGCAGAGCCTGACCATCACCACCGCCGGTGGCACCGGCAACGCCGACCTCTACTACAACGGCGGAAGCTGGGCCACCACCGGCTCGTACCTGCAGAAGTCCACCAACAGCGGCAACAGCGAGACGCTGACCATCAGCAACCCGCCGGCCGGCTGGGTCTTCTTCAGCCTGTACGCCCAGCAGGGCTTCTCCGGCACCACGGTCACCACGCAGTACTAGACCGGTAGTTCACACGAAGACAGCAGAGCCCCGCAGGCCGTCACCGGTCTGCGGGGCTCTCTGCCTGCTACTCCACGGCGCGGGCCACCGCCGGGCTGCCCAGGGTGCCGGTGGGGTTCAGGTCGACGCCCAACTGGCTGATCAGGAAGCCCGCGTGCAGTCTGCTGCGGGCGCCGAGCTTGTCCATGATGTCGGAGACGTGGCGCTGGCAGGTGCGCAGCGACATCCCCATCCGGCGGGCGATCGCCCGGTCCTCCAGACCCTGGACCAGCATCCGGACGATGGACAGCTTCATGTCCTCGGAGATCGCCAGCACCCGCTCCTGGCTGTAGTTCTCCGGGAAGGGCGTGGCGCTGGTCCAGGCGCGCTCGAAGGCGCCGATGGCGAAGTCGACCAGGCTCGGGTCGCGGAGCAGCAGGCAGCCCGCGTCGCTGTCGCGCAGCGCGATCACGGCGGCCGACTGGTCGAAGGCCAGCATTCGCATGAATCCGTCGCCGAGGGTGCGGATCTCGGCGCCGATCCGGGACACGTGGTCGACGTACTCCACCGTCACCGTGCTGAACTGGGCGGTGTGTTGGTACAGCGTGCGCATCCGGACGCCTCGCCGCAGCACCCGCTCGGTCTTCTCCAGCGACTCCTTGAGCACGTCGTCCTTGCGGGCGCCGCCCGGCTGCGAGGTGAGGATCTCGTGCTCGGCCCGGGCGGCCAGCTCGGTGATGGTGGCCCGGACGACGTCCAGGTCGGTCAGCCGCTGTACGCCGCCGGCGTCGCCCGGGGTGAACCTGGCCTGCTCGTAGACGGCCTGAAAGACCGTCAGCCGCTCCCTGGTCGCCTCGACCGCGCGGCGGCGCTCCTCGATCTCCTGCAGGGCCGGGGCCAGCAGCTCGCTCGCCGCCGCCTCCGGCAAGCCGGCCACCACCATGCCGGGCCGGGTGGCCGAGCGTTTGAGCAGCCTGAGCTCCAGCAGCCGGTCGACCCGCGCCGGGCCGGCCGGGCCGGCCCGCAGCTCGTCGCCGTCCACCTGCTGCCGCTCGACCACGTACTGGAACAACTCCAGTTCCTCCTGGCCGAGTTGGCCAACTAACGAGGAGATACCAGGTGCTACGGAGGCCAAGATCACAGTCCCATCCCGGTCGAATGTGCATGCGAGGAAGCGTCCGCAATCGTAACGTGCGCCGGGCGCACGAGCACCTGATGAACCCTCGATTCCTTCACTGCGCAAGCACATCGGGACCACTCTGTCCGACTATGTCAGGTATGGACCCCTCGTGTCTGCGTCATGGCGTACTCACGACCCCTGGAGGGGCCTTACCGGCCATTCTCCGGGGCGCCAGACTCCAGGTGTCGGGATAACCCGGAGAGCACCCGGATTCTGGAGGGGAAACCATGGACCGCAAGATTCTCACCACCGCCGCCGTATTCGTCGCCGCGACTGTCGCCGCCCTCGCCGCCACCCTGACGGTGGGCTCGGCCGCCGCCGACTCGGTCGCCGGCAGCGACACCCAGACCCCCGCCGTCACCGGCCTGCCTTCGCCCAGCCCGACCGCCGCTGACCTGGGCTGGGGCTGACCCGTCCGCCGGAGTCGGACCACGCCGGACGGCCACCCGACCCGGGCGGCCCCGGCGGCGCAGGACGGCTCGGGACACCCCACCCGAGCGGCGGCAGGGGCCCACCCCTAGCACCCCACTATTACCGCCGGACCCGCAGGACACCATCATTCCGGACAGAGAGACGTGGTGAACGGAAACCGTGGACGAAACGATGATTTCCGTCCGATTCTCCGGGCTGCTCCGGGAATTCCGCAGGAACTCCGGACTGACCCAGCAGGAACTGGCCGACCTCTCCGCGCTGAGCGTGCGCGCGGTACGGGACCTGGAGTCCGGCCGGGTGCACCGGCCGCGCCGGGAGACCGTCCGGCTGCTGGTCACCACCCTGCGCCTGGAGGGCGCCCGCCGGGCCGCCTTCGAGGAGGCCGCGGCGGCCGAGCCCGCCGAACCCGCCCCTCCCAACAGCCCGTTCACCATGCTCGGCCGGGCCGACGAGGTCCGCACGCTGCTGGAACTGCTGCGCTCCGGCGGGCAGCGGCTGATCTCGCTCACCGGACTCCCCGGCGTCGGCAAGACCCGGCTCGCCACCGAGGTGGCCGATCGGCTGCGGGCGAGCGGCTGGCAGATCTGCTGGAGCCCGGACAGCCGGCCCCCCGTCGGCGATGCCCTGCTGGTGCTCGACGGCGCACCGCCGAGCGACCCAGGAATCGGTGAACTCCTGCGCAGGCACCCGGGGTTACGCGTACTGGCGACCGCCACCGGACCGCTCAGGCTGCCGGGGGAACGGGTGATGCCGCTGGCCCCGCTGGCAGCTCCCCGGCCGGCGCCCGGCGCGGACCCGGCGGCGCTGCTCCGGCAGGACGCCGTACAGCTCTTCCTCTCTCATGTCCGCCGGGTCCGGCCCGGCTACCGGTTCGCCGCGGGTGAGGTGGCCGTGGTGGCCGAGCTCTGCAGGCGGCTCGACGGGCTGCCGGCCGCGATCGAGCACGCCGCCGACTGGTGCCTGATCCACTCGCCGCACCGGCTGCTCGCCTGGGCCAGGGAGGACCCGCTCGCGGTGGCCTGCTCCCCGGTCGCCGACGGCACCGGGCCCGACCTGCGCACCGCCGTCCGCGCGGCGGCCGAGGAACTCGGTTCAGGACCCGGACAGTTGCTCCGCCTGCTCGCCGTCAGCGGTCGTCCCCGTACCTTCGAGGAGATCGTCGGGTACGTCGGCAGGCCGGCCGCCGAGGTGGCCAGGAGTGTGCACGCGCTGCTGCTGCGCGGGCTGGTCCGCAGCACCCCCGGGGGCGGCACCGAGTGCTTCACCGTGCCGCGCCTGGTCCGTCGCGCGCTCGCCGAACTCCCGCTGCCGGGCGTCCGGTTGCTCGCCGCGGTCTGAACCTCGCCGCAGTCTGAGCCTCGGACCGAGCTGCCGCCCGAGCGGCAGAGTCCGAACCGCCGCTCTGCTGCCGGTCCCAACTGCCTGGCCCGCCCCGCTCCGCTGCCTAGCGTCTGCTGCTGGCGCCACCACCGGAGCGCCTCCGCCGACCAGGCCGGTGCCCTGCGCCCCGCATCCCGCACCCCGCCGCTCGGCGAGCCCACCATCACCCCTGTGAGAGTCGATCATGGAGCTGGACAATCACCCCTGCCCACCCGCCCTCGGACCGGGCACCCAAGGCCTGGACGTCGTGGTCACCAGCGTGGCCTCCGACGCGCACACCTGGAACCTGATCTACCTTCAGCTGCTGCTGGAGGAGCTCGGCCACCGGGTGACCAACCTCGGCTCCTGCGTGCCGGACCAGCTGATGGTCGACGAGTGCCGGTCCCGCCGCCCCGACCTGATCGTGCTCTCCACCGTCAACGGCCACGGCCTGAACGACGGCCGCCGGGTGATCGGGCAGCTCAGGGACTGCGCCGAGCTGCGCACCACCCCGATCGTGATCGGCGGCAAGCTCGGCATCTCCGGTGCCGAACAGGGTTCGCACGTCGGTGAGTTGGTGGACGCCGGCTTCGACGCGGTGTTCGAGGACAGCGCGGGCATCGTCGGCTTCCACGAATTCGTCCGGGCGCTGCCGGGCGCCCGCCGGGCCCTGCCGGCCGGGGGTGTCCGATGACCCCGCCCGTGCTGCCCGCAGGATCGTTCGGCGGCTTCGTGCAGGCCGCCCGCCGCTCCGGCCACCTGGTGGTGCAGCCCCGGATGGGGATGAGCGACCCGTACCTGATGCGCGAGGGCCTGCTGGCCACCCGGCGGGCCGACGCCAGCACCGTCGGCACCATCACGCTGGACAGCTACACCCGGGTCGGCGACCACGAGGCGGCCCGCCGGGCGCTGGCCGACGGCGTACCGCTGAACGGCTACCCGATCGTGGCGTACAGCACCGCCACCACCCGGGCCGTCACGGACGGGATCGCCGGTACCGGCTTCCCGGTCCAGGTCCGGCACGGCTCGGCCGCGCCGCAGGACATCCTGGAGGCGGTGGTGGCGGCCGGTCTGACGGCCAGTGAGGGCGGGCCGATCTCCTACTGCCTGCCCTACAGCCGGACCCCGATCGAGCAGTCGGTGGCGAACTGGGAGGCCAGCTGCGCCATCCTGGCCCGGCTGCGCGAGCACGGCGCCGAGCCGCACCTGGAGACCTTCGGCGGCTGCATGATGGGCCAACTCGCCCCGCCCGGGCTGCTGGTGGCGATCAGCGTGCTGGAGGCGCTGTTCTTCCGCCAGCACGGGCTGCGCAGCGTCTCGCTGAGCTACGCCCAGCAGACCCACCCGGAGCAGGACGAGGAGGCGGTCACCGCCCTCGGCCGGATCGCCGCCGCCCTGCTCGGCGACCTTGACTGGCACCTCGTCATCTACGCCTACATGGGCGTCTACCCGCGCACCCCGGGCGGCGCCCGGCTGCTGCTCGAGGAGGCGGCCAGGCTCGCGGTGCGCACCGGCGCGGCCCGGCTGATCGTGAAGACCTCCGCCGAGGCGCACCGGATTCCCACCATCGCCGAGAACGTCACCGCCCTGGAGGCCGCCGCCCGTGCCTCCGAGCAGGTCAGGCCCACCGCGAGCGTCCAGGACACCGGCATCCACCAGGAGGCCCTGGGCCTGGTCCAGGCCGTGCTCGACCTGGACCGGGATCTCGGCCGGGCACTCACCAAGGCGTTCGCGCTCGGGGTGCTGGACGTCCCGTACTGCCTGCACCCCGACAACGCCGGCCGGGCCCGCAGCTACCTCGACTCGGCCGGGCGGCTGCACTGGTCCGACACCGGCGCGATGCCGGTGCGCGGCACCGGGCGCGGCGTCGGCCGGATGACCTCGGCCGGCCTGCTCGGCTCGCTCTCCTACGTCCAGCAGCGGTTCGACCGGCTCGCGGTCGAGACCGCCGGCCTCCGCCAACTCACCACCCCCGCCCCGCAGAAGGAGTACGCCCGATGACCACCACCGCCGACGCCCCGACCACCCGGGGGCTGCTGCTCCCGCCGGCCGACCCCCGGCAGCACCTCACCTCGCCGACCACCCGCACCGTGCTCCGGCTCCAGCAGCACATGCTGGCGGCGGCCCGCGAGTACCTGACCGGCGCCGGGTTCGCCGAGATGCTGCCGCCGATCATCGGCCCGGTCACCGACCCGGGCGGGCGCGGCTCCAAGCAGGTGGACGTCGACTTCTACGGCCACAAGTACAAGCTGATGACCAGTGCGATCCTCTACAAGCAGGCTTCGCTGCTGGCCTTCCCGAAGATCTTCTGCATCGCGCCGAACGTCCGCCTGGAGCCGCTGGAGACCGCCAACACCAGCCGCCACCTGGCCGAGTTCCACCAGATCGACGTGGAGATGGCCGGGGCCTCCCGGGACCAGATCACCGCCGTGCTGGAGGAGTTGGTCCGGCACATCGTCTCCCGGGTGGTCACCGACCTGCCCGCCGAGTTCGCGGCGCTGGGCCGGGACACCTCGGTCTTCACCGCCCTGCTGAACCAGGCCTTCGGCCGCCGCACGCATGCCGAGGCGGTGGCCGAGCTGATCGGCCTCGGGCACCCGCAGAACCCGGACGCCGAGATCGACTGGGAGGGCGAGGCACTGCTCTCCGGCCGGGCCGCCCAGCCGTTCTTCGTCACCGACTACCCGAAGGGCTCGCGCGGCTTCTACGACCGGGAGAGCGCCCAGGACCCGGGCGTGCTGCGGAACTTCGACCTGCTGGCGCCCGAGGGCTACGGCGAGCTGTGCAGCGGCAGCGAGCGCGAGTACGACTACGCCCGGATCGTCACCCGGATGCGGGAGACCGGCGAGAACCCGGCCAAGTACGGCTGGTACCTCAAGCTGGTCCGCGAGGGCATCCCGGCCAGCGCGGGCTTCGGCATCGGGGTCGAGCGGTTCACCCGCTACCTGGCCGGTCTGGACTGTGCCTGGCAGGCCAACGCCTTCCCCAAGCTGCCCGGGGTGGTGTCGCCGTGACCGGCCTGAGCAGCAGGGGCTTCCCGGAGCGGGCGGTCCGCGAGCGGGCCAGGCTCGGTGCGGCCGCCGCCTTCCCGGCAGACGCCCACTACGGCCACACCCTGTTCGGCGCCGATCCCGCCCGCTCGGACGACCCGCTGGACCAACTGCGGATCACCCCACCGGTGTTCATGCCGCAGCGGCTGGAGAAGCTGATCGAGCTGGGCCGCGAGCCGCTGCACACCGACGTCGCACTGGCGACCGTGATCGGCGGCCTGCGCTCCACCCTGCCGCTCTACCTCTCCGCCTTCGGCTCCACCCGGGCGGCCGGCACCGGCCAGGTGCTGGCCGCCAGCCGGCAGGCCGGGCGGCTGGGCATCCCGATGGTGATCGGCGAGAACATCGTGCCGATGAGCGGCTACGGCCGGGGCGGCGAGCAGACCCGGCGTACCGCGCTCGGCCGGATCGCCGCCTACCTGGACGAACTCCCGGACGGGCTGGGCGGGGTGGCGGTGCAGCAGAGCACCGAGGACGCCGACGCCGAGGTCTGGAACCTGGTCTACAGCGACCCCGCCGCCCAGCCGCTGCTGGACAGCGGCCGGCTGGCCTTCGAGCTGAAGGTGGGTCAGGGCGCCAAGCCGGGTCTGGGCGGGATGACCGTGCTGGACCGGTCCGCCGCCGCCCGGGTGGACGAACAGTTCGCGCTGGACGAGGTGTTCGGCCCGGACGCCGACCGGGTGCTGCGGTGCAGCAGCCCGGGCACCTTCACCGAGGAGATCCTGCGTCAGCAGATCCGGCTGATGCGCAACAACTACCCCCGGGTCAAGGTCTGGGTGAAGCTGCACCCCGGCCGCGACGTCGCGCTCGCCGCCGACATCGCCTGGACCGCCGGAGCCGACTCGGTCACCGTGGACGGCGCCGAGGGCGGCACCGGCTGGGCGCCGGTCGCCACCATCGCGCACTCCGGGCTGCCGCTCGGCGAGTGCCTGGCCCGGATCGGCCCGCGGGCCGACTGCCTGCTCACCTCGGGCCGGTTCTGGGAGGGCAGCCGGGTGGTGAAGAGCCTGGCCCTGGGCGCCACCGCCGCCGGTCTCGGCCGGGCCGCCCTGCTGGCCACCGACGAGGACCCGGAGGCGGGCCTGACCAGGCTGGTGGACTGCCTGGCCCTCGAACTGCGGCTGCTGATCAGCTCGCTCGGCAAGTACGCCCCCGCCGCCCTCGGTCCCGAGGACGTCTGGCCGACCCCCGCGCCGTTGGCCGAGGCCCCGGCCCACCGAATCCCGGAGGTACTCCGCCATGGCTGACACCCTGCCCCGCACCGAGAACGAACCGGTGCCCAAGCGCGCCGACGGGCCGCTCGGCCTGAACTACCTGTCCTTCACCGGGGCGATGAGCCTGTCCCAACTCGGCGACTCCGCCTGGTACGTGGCACTGACCTGGACCCTGATCCGGGACGTCAGCCCGGCAATGACCGGCACCGTGCTGATGCTGGCCAGCCTGCCCCGGCTGATCGGACTGCTCGGCGGCGGCGTGATCGCCGACCGGAGCGGGCCGCGCCGGGTGATGGTGATCACCGACCTGCTGCGCGGCGTGGTGATGCTGGCCGCCGCGCTCGCCGTCGGCCTGAGCACACCGTCGGTGCCGATCCTGCTCGGCGCCGCACTGCTGCTGGCCTTCATCAGCGCCTTCTTCATCCCCGCCTCGGGCTCGGTGAAGCCGCTCATCCTGGCCGACAAGGACCTGGTCCGGGGCAACGCGCTGTTCGTCTTCGGCATCCGGGGCGGACAGGCGGCCGGCGGCCCGATCGGCGCCTGGCTGATCGCCCTCGGCGGCGTCCCACTGGTGGCCGTGGCCAACGCGGCCAGCTTCCTGCTCTCCGCCTTCGCCTCCTCCCGGGTGCGGTACACCCGCGAGCCGGTCGCACCGGCGGCACCCGCCGGGGAGAAGCCGCCGTTCAAGGAGATGCTCCTGGACGGGCTGCGCTACCTGGGCAAGGAGCGCCGGATCCGGCTGGTGATCCTGGTGATCGCGCTGACCGAGCTGGCCTGCGCCCCGCCGGTCAACATCGGCCTGGTGCTGCTCTCCAACCGGCTCGAGGCGGGCGCCACCGGCGCGGGCCTGCTGCTCACCGGCTACACGGTCGGCGCGGTGGCCAGCTCGGTGGTCACCATGGCCTGGCCGCCCGGCCGGCGCGGCGGGCTGGTGCTGACCCTCGGGGTCTCCGCCTCGGCGGTCTGCCTGACCGCGATGGCCTTCATCGACTCGCTCCCGCTCGGCATGCTGCTGTACGGCATCCTCGGCCTGGTGACCGGTCAGTTCGGCCTGGTGCTGGTGTCGATGGCGCAGCGTTGGACCGAGCCCGCGATGCGCGGCCGGGTGATGTCGGTGCTCTCGCTGGCCATCTTCGCCTGCGCCCCACTGGCCAACGTGGCGGTCGGCACCATGGTGACGCTGCTCGGCTTCAGCACCGCGATGACGGTCTTCGCCGCCTTCGCGGTCGCCGCCGCCCTGATCGTGGTCGGCGCCCCCAGCCTGCGGGGTGTCCGCCTTGACTGACACCGAACACCTGGACCGCAGCACCTCGACCTTCCCCGAACTCCCCGATCTGCACCGGAAGTTGCGCGCCGGAGAGCTGACCAGCGTGTCGCTCACCCGGCGCTGCCTGGACCGGATCGAGCTGGTCGACCCGCTGGTGCGGGCGGTCCTCGCGGTGGACGACAGCGCCCTGGAGCAGGCGGCCCAGGCCGACCGCAGATACGCCGCCGGGACCGAACGCGGCCCGCTGGACGGTATCCCGGTCCTGGTCAAGGACAACATCGACACCGCCGGTCTGGCGGGCACGGCGGGCTCCCGGCTGCTGGCCGGGAACCCGCCCCGCCGGGACGCCGGGATCGTCAACCGCCTGCGGGCGGCGGGCGCGGTGGTGCTCGGCAAGACCAACCTCTCCGAGTGGTCCAACTTCCGCTCCACCCAGGCCACCGAGGGCTGGTCCGGAGCCGGCGGCCAGACCCGCAACCCGTACCGGCTGGACCGCAGCCCCGGCGGTTCCTCGGCCGGCTCGGCGGTGGCGGTCGCCACCGGAATGGCGCCGTTGGCGCTCGGCACCGAGACCGACGGGTCGATCGTCGGCCCGGCCGGACTGTGCGGGGTGGTCGGGGTGAAACCCGAGACCGGACTGCTGCCACTGGACGGCATCGTGCCGATCTCACCGGTCCAGGACACCGTCGGGGTGCTGGCCGCCCGGCTCGGCGACGCCGCCCTCGCGCTGGCGGCGCTGACCGGGCGGCCCCCCGCCGAGCCCGACCGGGCGATGCTCCGGGTCGGCCTCTGGCGGGTGCCCCGGATGCCCGGCGCGGTGGACGCCGTACTCGACTCCGCGGTACAGGCGCTGCGTTCGGCCGGGGTCGCGGTGGTGCCGATCGACCTGGCCCTGGAGCGGCAGACCGTCGAGGACGGGCTGCTGGCGATGTACGCGGAGTTCCGCCCCGGCCTGGAGGCGTACCTGCGCGGCCGTCCCGGCTGCCCGCAGACCCTGGCCGAGCTGATCGAGGGCAACCGGGCCGACCCCGTGGAGCTCTCGCTCTTCGACCAGGACCTGTTCGAGCAGGCCCAGTTGATCGGCGAGGCGGAACGGGCCAAGGCCGGACAGGCCCGGCAGAGCTCGCGTGAACAGGCCAGGAAACTGCTCGACCGCACCATGCGCCGGTACGGCGTCCAGGCCGTGCTGGCGGCCACCAACGAACCGGCACCCGTCCTCGACTACGAGCTCGGCGACCCCGGCACCCCCGGCAGCTCCACCCCCGCCGCACTGGCCGGCTATCCGAACATCTCGCTGCCGGTCGGCCACTTCCGTGAACTCCCGGTCGGCCTCTCGGTGTTCGGCCCGCCCACGCTGGACCGGCTGCTGCCGGTGGCGCTCCGGCTGGCCGAGACCTGCGCCGTCCGGCGCACCCCCGCGCTGCGCTGAGACGGCCGGCGGAACTGCCGGTCAACTGCCCTGCGCTACTTCCCCGAACGGCCCGGAAACGCTCATAGCGTTTTCCCCGTCAGCGAATTCGACAAGTCCCAGGAGGACGAGATGAGCAACCCCTTCGAGAACGAGGACGGGCAGTTCCTGGTCCTGGTCAACCACGAGAACCAGCACTCCCTGTGGCCCGCCACCATCGAGGTCCCGGCCGGCTGGAACACCGTGCAGGACGCCGCTCCCCGGGCCGCCTGCCTCGCCTACATCGAGGAGCACTGGACCGACCTGCGGCCCGCCAGCCTGATCGCCGGCAGCCCGTACGCCAAGAGTTCCTGACCTTCACTCATCCGCACGAGGGCGGGACCGCGTGAGGTCGAATGCCCTGGCTCCGGGAGGCCCGATGATTCCGCTGTCCTTTGCCCAGGCCCGCCTCTGGTTCCTCAACCAGCTCGAGGGTCCGAGCCCGACCTACAACGTCCCGCTCACCGTCCGACTGCGCGGCCCGCTCGACCAGGAGGCGCTGCGGGCCGCGGTCACCGATCTGACCGACCGGCACGAGGCGCTGCGCACCGTGTACGTGGAGCGGGACGGCAGCCCCTGGCAGCAGGTGCTGGACCGGCCCACGCCGGTCTGGTCGGTCGCCGCCCACACGCCGGAGGCGGTCCGCACCGCCGCCGCGCACGGGTTCGACCTGGCGACCGAACTGCCGCTCCGGGCCCACCTGTTCCGGGCCGGGCCGACCGATCACACGCTCCTGCTGGTGCTGCACCACATCGCGGCCGACGGCTGGTCGCTGGGCCCGCTGGTCCGGGACCTGGCGACCGCCTACCGGGCCCGCAGCGCCGGCGGGGCGGCACCGGAGTGGGAGCCGCTGCCGGTGCAGTACTCCGACTACACGCTCTGGCAGCAGGAGCTGCTCGGCTCGGCCGACGACCCGGAGAGCCTGCTCGCCCAGCAACTCACCTACTGGCGCTCGGCGCTGGCCGAGCTGCCGGAGGAGCTGACCGTCCCGGCCGACCGGGCCAGGCCCGCCTCGCCCTCGTACCACGGTGACGTGCTGGCCACCCGGATCGGCCCCGAACTGCACGGCCGGCTCGCCGAGTTCGCCCGAGGCAGCGAGGCCACCCTGTTCATGGTGGTGCAGGCCGCGCTGTCCGCCCTGCTCTCCCGGCTGACCGGGAGCACCGACGTGCCGCTCGGCACGCCGGTGGCGGGGCGGACGGACCGTGAACTGGAGGACCTGGTCGGGTTCTTCGTCAACACCCTGGTGCTGCGCACCGACCTGTCGGGAGCGCCCAGCTTCCGGGAGCTGGTGGCCCGGGTCCGCGCCTCCGACCTGGAGGCGTTCGCCCACCAGGACCTGCCGTTCGAGCGGCTGGTGGAGGAGCTCAACCCGACCCGCAGCCTGGCCAGGCACCCACTGTTCCAGGTGATGCTGGTGCTCCAGAACAGCCCCGAGGCGGCGGCCGACTTCCCCGGTCTGACCGTCGATACCGAGGTCATCGACCTCGACGTGGCCAAGTTCGACCTGATCGTGGAGCTGGCCGAGGGCTCGGCGGGCGAGGGCATCAGCCTGCTGATGAAGTACGCCACCGACCTGCTCGACCGCGAGTCGGTGGTCGCGCTGACGGACCGGCTGCTCCGGCTGCTCGACGCGGCCCTGGCGGCACCGGACCTGCCGGTGGGTCAGTTGGACCTGCTGTCGGCGGCGGAGCGGCAGACGCTGGAGTCGGACTGGGCCGGTGCGCCCTCGCGGGTGTCGGCGGAGCGGACGGTGCACGAGCTGTTCGCCGAGCAGGCTTCCCGTACTCCGGACGCGACTGCGCTGGTCTTCGGTGACGAGCGGGTCAGCTACCGCGAGTTGAACGAACGCTCCACCCAACTCGCCCACCACCTGGTCGCCGCAGGGCTCCAGCGCGGCGACGTCGCCGGGATCTACCTGGAACGCTCCAGCCAGCTCGTCACCACCGTACTGGCCGTCCTCAAAGCCGGCGGCGCCTACACCATGCTCGACCCCGAGTTCCCCGTCGAACGCATCAACTCCCTGGTGGCGAGCACCCGGCTGGTGGTCACCCGCGCCGCACTCGCCGGCCGCCTGGCCGCCGACGAGATCCTGATCGAGCCCGCCGGCCTGTTCCCCGCCACCCCGCTGCCGCCGATCGCCGGACCGCTGGACGCCGCCTGCCTGATGTTCACCTCCGGCTCCACCGGCACCCCGAAAGGAGTCCTCTCCCCGCACCGAGCCGTCGTCGGCACCCTGCTCGGCCAGGACTTCGCCACCCTCGATCCTCAGCAGACCTGGCTCCAGTGCTCCCCGGTCTCCTGGGACGCCTTCGCCCTCGAACTCTTCAGCCCCCTGCTCTCCGGCGGCACCTGCGTCCTCCAGTCCGGCCAGCGCCCCGAACCGGCCGTCGTCGCCGAGCTGGTGACCCGCCATCAGGTCACCTCCCTGCACGTCTCCGCGAGCCTGCTCAACTTCCTCCTGGACGAGTACCCGCAGACCTTCACCGGCCTCCAGCAGGTGATGACCGGCGGCGAAGCCGCCTCCCTCCCGCACATCACTCGGCTGCTCACCGACCACCCCGAGATCCACCTCGTCAACGGCTACTCCCCCGCCGAGTCGATGATCTTCACCGTCGCCCACCACGTCACCCCCGCCGACACCACCCGCACCAGCGTCCCCGTCGGCCGCGCCCTCCACGGCAAACAACTCTGGGTCCTGGACGACCGGTTGGCCCTGCTCCCGCCCGGCGTCACCGGCGAGCTCTACATGTCCGGCCTCGGCCTGGCCCACGGCTACACCGCCCAGACGGCCCTCACCGCCGAACGCTTCGTCGCCTGCCCCCACGGCAACCCCGGCGAACGCATGTACCGCACCGGCGACCTCGTCCGCTGGCTCCCCGACGGCACCCTCGAATTCCTCGGCCGCGCCGACGACCAGGTCAAGATCCGCGGCTTCCGCGTCGAACCCGGCGAGGTGCAGGCCGCGTTGACGGCCCACCAAGCCGTCCGCCAGGCCGCCGCCGTGGTCCGCGAGGACACTCCGGGCGACAGGCGGCTGGTCGCCTACGTCGTCACCGACCATCCCGTCGACCCGACCACGCTGCGCGCCTTCGTCGCCGCCCGCCTGCCCGAGCACCTGGTCCCGTCGGCCGTGGTCGTGCTGGACGCCCTCCCGCTCACCCCGACCGGCAAGCTCGACCGCCGCGCACTGCCCGCCCCCGACCACACACCGCGCGAGACCGGGCGCCCGCCCCGGACTCCGCAGGAGGCCCAACTCTGCGATCTGTTCGCCGAGATCCTGGGCTTCGACCGGGCCGGGATCGAGGACGACTTCTTCGAACTCGGCGGCCACTCCCTGCTGGCCGCCCGCCTGATCGCCCGAATCCGCTCCGCCGCAGGCGTCGAGCTGACTGTCCGAGACCTGTTCGAGGCGCCGACCGTGTCGCGCCTCGCCGAGCGAATCCGTGGCGCCCACAGGGCGCGAAAGGGGTCCTACGTCATGGAGCGTCCCGAAGAGATCCCGCTGTCGTACGCGCAGCGCAGGCTCTGGTTCCTGAACAAGCTGGAGGGGCCGAACAGCACGTACAACGTGGCGCACACCATCCGGCTGCGCGGCCGCCTCGACGTGGACGCGCTGCACAGCGCGGTGTCCGACGTGGTCGGCCGGCACGAGGCGCTGCGCACCGTCTTCCTGGAGGTGGACGGCGAGCCGTACCAGCGGGTGGTGGCGCCCGGTGTGGCCCGGCCGATGGTGACGGTGCTGGACACCGACCCGGACGAGCTGCCGCTCGAACTCGACATGGCCTCCCGGCACTCCTTCGACCTGATGGTCGAACTCCCCATCCGCGCCCACATCTTCGCGGTCGGCCCGGAGGAGCACGTGCTGCTGCTGGTGATGCACCACATCGCCAGCGACGGCTGGTCGCTCGGCCCGGTGATGCGCGACCTGGCCACCGCGTACGGCGCGCGCTGCGACGGCGCAGCCCCGTACTGGGAGCCGCTGCCGGTGCAGTACGTCGACTACACGCTCTGGCAGCAGGACCTGCTCGGCTCGGCCGACGACCCGGACAGCCTGCTCTCCCAGCAACTCGCCTTCTGGCGGCAGGCGCTGGCCGACCTGCCGGAGGAGATCGCGCTCCCCGCCGACCGTAGCCGTCCCGCGCTGCCGACCAACCAGGGCCAGGTCACCACCGCCCGGCTCGGCGAGGGACTGCACCGCCGGCTGCTGGCCTTCGCCCGGGAGAACAACGCCACCCTCTTCATGGTGATGCAGGCGGCGCTGGCCGGGCTGCTCACCCGGCTCGGCGCGGGCACCGACATCCCGCTCGGCACCCCGACGGCCGGCCGTACCGACGACGCGCTGGAGGAGTTGGTCGGCTTCTTCGTCAACACCCTGGTGCTGCGCACCGACCTCTCCGGCGACCCGAGCTTCCGTCAGCTGGTGGCCAGGGTGAAGGAGGCCGACCTGGACGCCTACGCCCACCAGGACGTCCCGTTCGAGCGCCTGGTCGAGGAGCTCAACCCGGTCCGCACGCTCTCCCGGCACCCGCTGTTCCAGGTCATGCTGGTGGTGCAGAACAACGCCGAGGCCAAGCTCCGGCTGCCCGGTCTGGACACCGAGATCGCGCCGGTCACCACCGACACCGCCAAGTTCGACCTGACCCTCGGCTTCACCGAGACCTTCGGCCCCGACCGCGAGCCGGCCGGCATCCGGGCGATGGCGGAGTACGCCACGGACCTGTTCGACCGGAGCTCGGTGGAGGTGATCCTGGACCGGCTGGTCCGCCTGCTGGAGGGTCAGCTCACCGAACCGGACGTCCCGGTGGGCCGGTTGGAGATCCTCTCCGGCGACGAGCGGCAGGCGCTGCTGGTGGACTGGAACGACACGGCCATCGAGTTCCCCGCCGACCGCTGCGTGCACGAGCTGTTCGAGCAGCAGGCCGCCAGGCAGCCGGACGCCACCGCGCTGGTGTTCGGCGAGGACCGGGTGAGCTACCGCGAGCTGAACGAACGCTCCACCCAGCTCGCCCATCACCTGATCGCCGGTGGCTTCCGGCGCGGTGACGTGGCCGGGATCTATCTGGAACGCTCTGTCCAGCTGGTCGCCGCCGTACTGGCCGTCCTCAAGGCCGGTGGCACCTACACCATGCTCGACCCGGACTTCCCGGTCGAGCGGATCTCCACCGTGCTGACCCACACCGACGCCCGGCTGCTGCTCACCGTCGAGGAGCTGTCCGGCCGGCTGCCGGGCCCGCACCGCGAACTCGCCCTGGACACCGAGGCCGAGCTGATCGCCCGGCACCCCGTCACCGGCCTGCACGGACTGGCCGACCCGGGCGACGCCGCCTGCGTGATGTTCACCTCCGGCTCCACCGGCGTGCCGAAGGGCGTGGTCTCCCCGCACCGCGCGATCGTCGGCACCCTGGTCGGCCAGGGCTTCGTGGACTTCGACCGGGCCCAGATCTGGCTGCAGTGCGCCCCGGTCTCCTGGGACGCCTTCGCGCTGGAGCTGTTCGGCCCGCTGATGTCCGGCGGGATCTGCGTCCTGCAGCCCGGCCAGCGCCCCGAGCCGGCCGTCATCGCCGAGCTGGTGACCCGCCATCAGGTCACCTCGCTGCACGTCTCCGCCAGCCTGCTGAACTTCCTGCTCGACGAGTACCCGCAGACCTTCGCCGGCCTCCAGCAGGTGATGACCGGCGGCGAAGCAGCCTCCATCCCGCACGTGATGCGCCTGGTGCACAGCTTCCCGAAGATCCGCCTGGTGAACGGCTACTCCCCCGCCGAGTCGATGATCTTCACGGTCTCGCACGAGATCACCCCGGCCGACGGCACCCGCCCGTCCATCCCGGTCGGCCGCCCGCTCGGCAACAAGCGGCTGTACGTGCTGGACGAGGGCCTCGGCCTGGTCGCCCCCGGCGTCACCGGCGAGCTCTACATGTCCGGCGTCGGTCTGGCCCACGGCTACGCGGGCCAGGCGGCGCTGACCGCCGAGCGGTTCGTGGCCTGCCCGTACGGCGAGCCCGGCGAGCGGATGTACCGCACCGGCGACCTGGTGCGCTGGCGTGGCGACGGCATCCTGGAGTTCCTCGGCCGGGCCGACGACCAGGTGAAGATCCGCGGCTTCCGGGTCGAGCCGGGCGAGGTGCGGGCCGCCCTGGCCGGCTTCCCCGGGGTCGGCCAGGCCGCCGTCCTGGTCCGGGAGGACCGGCCCGGCGACAAGCGGCTGGTCGCCTACGTGGTCACCGACGGCTCACCCGAGGCCCTGGCGGTCGACGCCTCCGCCCTGCGGTCCCACGTGGCCGAGCGGCTGCCCGAGTACATGGTGCCCTCCGCGGTCGTCTTCCTGGACGCGCTGCCGATGACCCCGACCGGCAAGCTGGACCGCAGGGCGCTGCCCGCCCCCGACCACCTGCACCGGCCGCAGGGCCGCGAACCCCGGAACGCCCAGGAGGAGTTGCTCTGCGGTCTGTTCGCCGAGATCCTCGGCCTGGAGTCGGTCGGCATAGACGACGACTTCTTCGACCTCGGCGGCCACTCGCTGCTGGTCACCCGCCTGGTCAGCCGGCTCCGCTCGGTGCTCGGCGTCGAGATCGGCATCCGTGACCTGTTCCAGGCGCCGACGGTGGCCCGGCTCGGCAAGCGGGTGGATCGCGCCCAGCACGCCCGCCCGGCGCTCCGCGCGGTAATCAGGCCGGACCGGCTGCCGCTCTCCTTCGCCCAGCAACGGCTCTGGTTCCTCGGCCAGTTGGAGGAGCAGGGGTCGGCGTACAACGTCCCGGTCACCATCCGGCTGCGCGGTGCGCTGGACACCCGGGCACTGCGGGCGGCCGTCGCGGACGTGGTGGCCCGGCACGAGGTGCTGCGGACCGTCTTCCAGGAGTGGGCCGGCGAGCCGTACCAGCGGGTGCTAGCGCCGGAGCAGGCCGAGATCCCGTGGAGCGAACTGACCGTCGACGAGGCCGGGCTGCCCGGGCTGATCGCCGGGGCCGCCAACCAGGGCTTCGACCTGTCGGCCCAACCACCGCTCCGGGTACACCTCTTCGAACTCGACCCCGAGCAGCACGTGTTGCTGCTGGTGATGCACCACATCGCCAGCGACGGCTGGTCGATGGGCCCGCTGGTCCGCGACCTGGGGGCCGCGTACGCGGCCCGGAGCACCACCGGCGAGGCACCCGACTGGCAGCCACTGCCGGTCCAGTACGCCGACTACACGATCTGGCAGCAGGAGCTGCTCGGTGCGGCCGACGATCCGGGCAGCCTGATCTCCCAGCAACTCGCCTTCTGGCGCTCGGCGCTGGCCGAGCTGCCGGAGGAGCTGACCGTCCCGTCGGACCGCCCGCGCCCGGCCGCACCGACCAACCTCGGCGACGCGGTCAACGTCACCGTCGGCGCCGAGCTGCACGGCAGACTGCTCAGCTTCGCCCGGGAGAACCAGGCCACGCTCTTCATGGTCCTGCAGGCCGGTCTTGCCGCCCTGCTCTCCCGGCTCGGCGGCGGGACCGACATCCCGCTCGGCACCCCGGTCGCGGGCCGGGTGGACGAGGCCGCCGACGACCTGGTGGGCTTCTTCGTCAACACCCTGCTGCTGCGCACCGACCTCTCCGGCGACCCCGGCTTCCGCGAACTGGTGGCCCGGGTACGGGAATCCGACCTGGACGCGTACGCCAACCAGGACGTGCCGTTCGAGCGGCTGGTGGAGGAGCTCAACCCGGTCCGTACGCTGGCCAGGCACCCGCTGTTCCAGATCATGCTGGTGGTGCAGAACAACAGCGCCGCCGAGCTGGTGATCCCCGGCCTGGCCGCCGAGATCGTCCCGGCCGGGGTCGACACGGTGAAGTTCGACCTGACGGTGGCCGTCACCGAGCGCCGCGAGGACGGTGTGCCGGCCGGGCTGCGGATCAACGTGGACTACGCCTCCGACCTCTACGACCGGGACACGGTCGAGGAGTTGGCGGCCCGGCTGGTCCGCCTGCTGGAGGGGGCGCTGGCCGCGCCGGAACTTCCGGTCGGCCTGGTCGACGTCCTGTCGGGGGCGGAGCGGCGGACGCTGGAGTTGGACTGGGCCGGTGCGCCCTCGCGGGTGTCGGCGGAGCGGACGGTGCACGAGCTGTTCGCCGAGCAGGCTTCCCGTACTCCGGACGCGACCGCGCTGGTCTTCGGTGACGAGCGGGTGAGCTACCGCGAGTTGAACGAACGCTCCACCCAACTCGCCCACCACCTGGTCGCCGAAGGGCTCCAGCGCGGCGATGTCGCCGGGATCTATCTGGAACGCTCCAGCCAGCTCGTCACCGCCGTACTCGCCGTACTCAAGGCCGGCGGCGCCTACACCATGCTCGACCCCGAGTTCCCCGTCGAACGCATCAATGCGGTGCTCGCCCACACCGGGGCCCGACTGGTCGTCACCCGCTCCACCCTGGCCGGGAAGCTCGACGCACCCGAGGTGCTGACCGACCGGCTGCCCGCCCTGCCCACCACCCCGCTGCCGCCGATCGCCGGACCGCTGGACGCCGCCTGCCTGATGTTCACCTCCGGCTCCACCGGCACCCCCAAGGGCGTGGTCTCCCCGCACCGCGCGATCGTCGGCACCCTGCTCGGCCAGGACTTCGCCACCCTCGACCCCGAGCAGGTCTGGCTCCAGTGCTCCCCGGTCTCCTGGGACGCCTTCGCCCTCGAACTCTTCAGCCCCCTGCTCTCCGGCGGGGTCTGCGTCCTCCAGCCCGGCCAGCGCCCCGAACCCACCGTGATCGCCGCCCTGGTCCGCGAACACGCCGTCACCACCCTGCACGTCTCCGCCAGCCTGCTCAACTTCCTCCTGGACGAGTACCCGCAGGTCTTCACCGACCTCCAGCAGGTGATGACCGGTGGCGAAGCAGCCTCCCTCCCGCACGTACAGCGCCTGGTGACGGACTTCCCGAAGATCCGCCTGGTGAACGGCTACTCGCCGGCCGAGTCGATGATCTTCACCGTCGCCCACCACATCACCCCCGCCGACACCGGCCGCACCAGCATCCC
Source organism: Kitasatospora sp. P5_F3 (assembly GCF_054049135.1). Classification (NCBI taxonomy): domain Bacteria; kingdom Bacillati; phylum Actinomycetota; class Actinomycetes; order Kitasatosporales; family Streptomycetaceae; genus Kitasatospora; species Kitasatospora sp. P5_F3. The sequence continues at coordinate 51,460 of NZ_JBFUMY010000001.1, forward strand.
GGTCGGCCGCGCCCTGCACGGCAAGCAACTCTGGGTCCTGGACGCCCACCTCAACCTCGTCGCCCCCGGCGTCACCGGCGAGCTCTACATGTCCGGCCTCGGGCTGGCCCACGGCTACACCGCCCAGACCGCCCTCACCGCCGAACGCTTCGTCGCCTGCCCCCACGGCAACCCCGGCGAACGCATGTACCGCACCGGCGACCTCGTCCGCTGGCTCCCCGACGGCACCCTCGAATTCCTCGGCCGCGCCGACGACCAGGTCAAAATCCGCGGCTTCCGCGTCGAACCCGGCGAAGTCCGCACCGCCATCGGCAAGTTCCCCGGCATCGGCCAGTCGGCGGTCGTGGTCCGCGAGGACCAGCCCGGTGACAAACGGCTGGTCGCGTACGTGGTCACGGACCGCCCGGTCGACCCGGCCGCCGTCCGCGCCTTCGTCGCCGAGCGGCTCCCGGAGTACATGGTCCCCTCGGCCGTCGTCCTGCTGGACGCGCTGCCGATGACCCCGACCGGCAAGCTCGACCGCCGCGCACTGCCCGCCCCCGACCACACCGCCCGAGCCGTCGGCCGAGGCCCGCGCGACGAGCGGGAGGAGAAGCTCTGCGGCCTGTACGCCGAGATCCTCTGCCTGGACACCGTCGGCATCGACGACAACTTCTTCGACCTCGGCGGCCACTCGCTGCTGGTCACCCGCCTGATCAGCCGGGTCCGCTCGGTGATGAGCGCCGAACTCACCATCAAGGCCGTCTTCGAGGCGCCCACCGTCGCCGATCTGACCAGCCGTCTGACCACCGCCACCCGGGCCCGGCCGGCCCTGCGGGCCCGCACCAAGGAGGTCTCCTCGTGATCCCGCTCTCCTACGCGCAGACCCGGCTCTGGTTCTACGAGCAGATCGCGGGCACCAGCTCGGCCTACAACCTGCCCTACGCGCTGCGCCTGACCGGCAAGTTGGACACCGAGGCACTGCACCTCGCGCTGACCGACGTGCTCGACCGCCACGAGGCACTGCGCACCACCTACGGCGAGGCCGACGGACAGCCGTACCAGCGGGTGCTGCCGATCGAGGACGTCGTCCCGGTCTGGACCGTCACCCCCTGCACCGAGCAGAGCCTCACCGCCGTACTGGCCGAGGCCTGCAACCTGGCCTTCGACCTGACCACCGATCTGCCGATCCGGCCCTTCCTGTTCCAGATCACCGAGCAGGAGCACGTGTTGCTGCTGGTGATGCACCACATCGCCACCGACGGCTGGTCGCTGGGCCCGCTGGTCCGCGACCTGGCCACCGCCTACCGGGCCCGCCGCCGGAGCAGCGCACCCGACTGGGAGCCGCTGCCGGTCCAGTACGCCGACTACACCCTCTGGCAGCACGAACTCCTCGGCACCGACGAGGACCCCGAGAGCCTGCTCAGCCAGCAACTCGCTCACTGGCGCGAGGCCCTGGCCGGTCTCCCGGACGAGGTCGCGCTGCCGCTGGACCGTCCCCGCCCGGCCGTCCCCTCGCACAAGGGCACCGCCGTCTCGACCGTCAGCACGCCCGAGCTGCACACCCGGCTGCTCGCCTTCGCCCGGGAGCGGAACGCCACCGTCTTCATGGTGGTGCAGGCCGCGCTGGCCACCCTGATGTCCCGACTCGGTGCGGGGACCGACATCCCGCTCGGGTCCGCCACGGCCGGCCGCACCGACGAGGCACTGGACGACCTGGTCGGCTTCTTCGTCAACACCCTGGTGCTGCGCACCGACCTCTCCGGCGACCCCGGCTTCGGCGAACTGATCGGCCGGGTAAGGGAGTCCGACCTCGCCGCCTTCGCCCACCAGGACGTCCCGTTCGAGCGCCTGGTGGAGGAACTCAACCCCACCCGCAGCCTGGCCAGACACCCGCTGTTCCAGATCATGCTGCTCGCCCAGCAGGCGGGCGAGGGCACCGGCTCGGGACCGGACTTCGCCGAACTCGCCACCGCCCCCCTGCCGGTGGGCACCGACGCGGTCAAGTTCGACCTCACCCTGGCGGTCGGCGAGTCACACCGCGACGGCCGCCCGGCCGGGCTGCGCCTCAACGCCGACTACGCCACCGAGGTACTGGACGGTGACTCGGTCCGCCGGCTGCTGGCCCAGCTGCTCCGACTGCTGGGCTCCGCGCTGGCCGCCCCCGAGCTACCCGTCAGCCGCCTCGACCTGCTCTCCGAGGCCGAGCGGCACACCGTCCTGGTGGAGTGGAACGACACCGCCGTCCCGCTCCCGGACGGCCGCCCGCTGCCCGAACTGATCGCCGAGCACGCCCGTCGCACCCCGACGGCAATCGCACTGGAGCACGGCACCGAGCGCCTCACGTACGCCGAACTCGACACCCGGGCCAACCGGTTGGCCCACCATCTGATCACCCAGGGTGCCGCACCCGGGGTCCTGGTCGGGCTCTGCCTGGAGCGCGGCATCGACCGGATCGTCACCCTGCTGGCCATCCTCAAGACCGGCGCCGCATACGTCACCCTGGACGCCTCGTACCCGGCCGACCGCCTCGCCTTCATCGCCGAGGACGCCGCGCTCCCCCTGCTGGTCACCGAGCCCGCCCTGCTCGACCGGCTGCCCGTCACCTCCGCCGCCCTGGTCCTCCTCGACAGCGTGCCCGACGGCCCGGACACCGCACCCGCCGTCACCATCCGGCCCGGGGACGCCGCGTACGTCATCTACACCTCCGGCTCCACCGGCCGCCCCAAGGGCGTGGTCTGCGCACACGCCGGGCTGAGCGACCTGTGCGCCTGGGCGGTCCGGGAGTTCGGCCTCGGTGCGGCCGACCGGGCGAGCCAGCTCTCCACCCCGGGCTTCGACTCCTCGGTCATCGAGCTCTGGCCGGTGCTCACCGCCGGCGGCACCGCCGTCCTGCCCGACAGCCGTCTGCTGGAGGACGCCGAGGCACTCACCCACTGGGTCGCCGACTCCGGCACCACGGTCTGCTTCATGCCGACTCCCCGCCTGGAGGCCGCACTTGACGACCTGACGGCGAAGCCGGGTGCCCTGCGCCAGGTCTACGTCGGCGGTGACACGCTGCGCCGCTGGCCCGCGCCGGACTCGCAGTTCCGCCTCTCCAACCAGTACGGGCCGACCGAGTTCACCGTCGGCGCCACCGCCGCCGACCTCGGCCCCGAGCCCACCCCGGGCGCCCTGCCGCCGATCGGCGGCCCGAACGACAACACCCGGCTGTACGTGCTCGACCAGCACCTCGCACCGGTCCCGGCCGGTGCCACCGGCGAGCTCTACCTGGCCGGGGCCGGACTGGCCCGGGGTTACCTCAACCGCCCCGACCTGACCGCCGAGCGCTTCGTCGCCTGCCCCTACGGCGCACCGGGCGAGCGGATGTACCGCACCGGCGACCTGGTCCGCCGCCGCCCCGACGGACAGCTCGCCTTCGCCGGACGGGCCGACCAACAGGTCAAGATCCGTGGCCTGCGGATCGAACTCGGCGAGATCGAGGCCATGCTCACCCGCCACCCCGACGTCACCCAGGCCGCCCTGGACCTCTACCAGGGCCCCGGCGATCGCAAGGAACTGGTCGCCTACCTGACCGGCAGTCAGCCGCTCGACCCGGCGGAGCTCCGCCGGCACGCGGCCCAGTGGCTGCCCGACTACATGGTCCCGACCGTGTTCGTGCAGCTCGACGCGCTGCCGCTGACCCCGAACGGCAAGCTCGACCGGCGCGCCCTGCCCGCTCCCGAGCTCCCCGAGCGGCAGGCCGGACGAGGCCCCCGGAACGCCCGGGAGGAGCTGCTCTGCGGCATCTTCGCGGACCTGCTCGGCCTGGAGACAGTCGGCATCGACGAGAACTTCTTCGACCTCGGCGGCCACTCCCTGCTGGTCACCCGCCTGATCAGCCGGGTCCGGACGGTGATGAGCGCCGAACTCACCATCAAGGCCGTCTTCGAGTCACCCACCATCGCCGAGCTGGTCAACCAGCTGGTCACCGACGGCGGCCGGCGTCCCGGTCTGCGCCGCACCGACCGGGACACCGCGATTCCGCTCTCCCCCGCCCAGGCCAGACTCTGGTTCTACGAGCAGGCCCAGGGCGCCGACAGCACGGCGTACAACTTCCCGTACGCGATCCGGCTCCAGGGCGAACTGGACGGCCCGGCCCTGCAGTTGGCCCTGGACGATGTGATCGCCCGGCACGAGACGCTGCGCACCACCTACCAGGAGGTCGACGGCGAGCCCCGGCAGCGGATCGTACCGGTTGAGGCGGCGCACCCCGCCTGGACCTTCGGCCGCTGCGCCGAACCGGATCTGAGCGCCGAGCTGGCCCGCGCCTGCAACGTCCCCTTCGACCTCGCCACCGACCTGCCGATCCGGCCGCACCTGCTCCAGATCACCGAGCAGGAGCACGTGTTGCTGCTGGTGCTCCATCACATCGCCACCGACGGCTGGTCGCTCGGCCCGTTCACCCGGGACCTGGCCACCGCCTACCGGGCCCGCCGGGACGGCGCCGCGCCCGACTGGCAGCCGCTGCCGGTCCAGTACGCCGACTACACCCGCTGGCAGCACGAGCTGCTCGGCACCGACGACGACCCGGAGACCCTGCTCTCCCGTCAACTCGCCCACTGGCGCGAGGCGCTGGCCGGTCTTCCGGACGAGGTCACGCTCCCGCTGGACCGCCCCCGGCCGGCCAAGCCCACCCACCAGGGCGCAGCGGTCACCCTGACCAGCTCGCCCGAGCTGCACGCCCGGCTGCTCGCCTTCACCCGCGAGCAGCATGCCACCCTCTACATGGTCGCCCAGGCCACGCTGGCCGCACTGCTCAGCCGGCTCGGTGCGGGCACCGACATCCCACTCGGCTCCGCCACGGCAGGCCGCACCGACGAAGCACTGGACGACCTGGTCGGCTTCTTCGTCAACACCCTGGTGCTGCGCACCGACGTCTCCGGCGACCCCGGCTTCGGCGAACTGGTGGCCCGGGTACGGGAGTCAGACCTCGCGGCCTTCGCCCACCAGGACGTCCCGTTCGAGCGGATCGTCGAGGAACTCAACCCGACCCGCAGCCTGGCCAGACACCCGCTGTTCCAGATCATGCTGCTCGCCCAGCCACCCGGCGACAGCCAGGGGTCCGGCAGCGGCCAGGGGCCCGAGTTCATCGGCCTGGCCACCGAGCCCGTCCCGGTCGGCACCGACGCGGTGAAGTTCGACCTGACCCTGGCCGTCGCCGAGACCCGACTGGACGGTGCCCCCGCCGGGTTGCGACTGAACGCCGACTACGCCACCGAGCTGCTCGACCAGGACACCGTGACCCGGCTGCTCGGCCAGTTCCTCCGGCTGCTGGAGGCCGCGCTCGACGACCCCACCCGGCCCGTCAGCAGCCTCGACCTGCTCTCCGAGGCCGAGCGGCACACCGTGCTGGTGGAGTGGAACGACACCGCGGTGGCGTTCCCGACCGACCGCCGGGTGCACGAGGTGATCGCCCGGCACGCCCGGCTGACCCCGACCGCGACCGCCCTCGAGTGTGGTCCCGAGCGGCTCAGCTATGCCGAACTCGACGCCCGTGCCAACCAGTTGGCACACCACCTGATCGACCACGGGGTCACCCCCGGCGCCCTGGTCGGCGTCTGCCTGGACCGGGGCACCGCCCAGGTGGTCACCCTGCTGGCGATCCTCAAGTCCGGCGCCGCGTACGTCCCGCTGGACGCCTCCTACCCCGCCGAGCGGCTCGCCTTCATCGTCGAGGACGCCGCGCTGACCCTGGTGGTCACCCAGGCCGAGCTGGCCGACCGGCTGCCCGGCACCACCGCCGTCCTGTTCGGCAGCCAGCACGGCCCGGACACCGCACCGCCGGTGACCGTGCAGCCGAGGGACGCCGCGTACGTCATCTACACCTCCGGCTCCACCGGCCGCCCGAAGGGCGTGGTCTGCGAACACGCCGGGCTCGGCAACCTGGCCGCCTGGATGATCCACGAGTACGGGCTGACCGCCGCCGACCGCTCCAGCCAGCTCGCCACCCCGGGGTTCGACTCCTCGGTGATGGAGCTCTGGTCGATCCTCTGTGCGGGTGGCACCGCCTGTCTGCCGACGCCTCATCTGCTGGACGACGCCGAGGCGTTGACCCAGTGGGTGGCCGACAGCGGGATCACCGCCTGCTACATGCCGACCCCCCGGATGGAGGCCGCCCTCGACGACCTGACCGCCAACCCGGGTGCGCTGCGGCTGATCTACCTCGGCGGCGACACGCTCCGCCGCTGGCCCGCCCCCGGGGTCCCGTTCCGGATGTCGAACCAGTACGGGCCGACCGAGTTCACCGTCACCACCACCGCCGCCGACCTCGGCCCGGAGCCGAGCCCGGGCGCCCTGCCGCCGATCGGCCGGCCCGCCGCCAACACCCGGGTCTACGTCCTGGACGGCCACCTCAACCCCGTCCCGGTCGGCGCGGTCGGCGAGCTCTACCTCGCCGGGGCCGGTCTGGCCCGGGGCTATCTGAACCGGACCGGACTGACCGCCGAGCGGTTCGTCGCCTGCCCGTACGGCGAGCCCGGCGAGCGGATGTACTGCACCGGCGACCTGGTCCGGCTCCGCCCCGACGGTCAGCTCGCCTTCGGCGGACGGGCCGACCAGCAGGTCAAGATCCGTGGCCTGCGGATCGAGCTCGGCGAGATCGAGGCCCTGCTCACCCGCCACCCCGAGATCACCCAGGTCGCCCTGCTGGTCCGCGAGGACCGCCCCGGCGACCGCCGCCTGGTCGCCTATCTGACCGCCGGTCAGCAGCTCGACCCGGACGGGCTGGCCCGGTACTCCGCCCAGTGGCTGCCGCAGTACATGGTCCCGTCCGCCTTCGTCCAGCTCGACCGGCTGCCGCTGACCCCGAACGGCAAACTCGACCGCCGTGCCCTGCCCGCCCCCGAACTGCCCACCGGTGAGACCGGCCGGGAGCCCAGGGACGAGCGGGAGCGGGTGCTCTGCGCGATCTTCGCGGAGGTGCTCGGACAGCCGGCCGTCTCCATCGACGACAGCTTCTTCGACCTCGGCGGCCACTCCCTGCTGGTCACCCGGCTGATCAGCCGGGTCCGCACCACGCTGGGCGCCGAACTCACCATCCAGGCCGTGTTCGAGGCACCCACCATCGCCGAGCTGGCCGGCCGGCTGACCGGCGAGACTCGCCCCGCGCTCCGCCCGGTCGAGCGCGACGCGGCCGTCCCGCTGTCGCACGCGCAGCACCGGCTCTGGTTCCACGAGCAGATCCAGGGGCCGGGCCCGGCCTACAACCTGCCCTATGCGCTGCGCCTGACCGGCGAGTTGGACACCGAGGCGCTCCGCCTCGCGCTGACCGACGTGCTCGACCGCCACGAGGCGCTGCGCACCACCTACGGCGAGATCGACGGCGAGCCCCGGCAGCGGGTGCTGCCCGTCGGCGCCACTCCGCACTGGACCTACGCGGACTGCGCCGAACCGGCCCTGGACGCCCTGCTGGCCGAGGCCTGCGGCCACGTCTTCGACCTGACCGCCGACCTGCCGATCCGGCCCTTCCTGTTCCAAGTCACCGGACAGGAGCACGTGTTGCTGCTGGTGATGCACCACATCGCCACCGACGGCTGGTCCCTCGGCCCACTGCTCAGCGACCTGGCCACCGCCTACCGGGCCCGCTGCACCGCCGCCGCACCCGACTGGCAGCCGCTGCCGGTCCAGTACGCCGACTACACCCTCTGGCAGCACGAACTGCTCGGCACCGACGAGGACCCCGAGAGCCTGCTCAGCCGCCAACTCGCCCACTGGCGCGAGGCTCTGGCCGGCCTCCCGGACGAGGTACCGCTGCCGCTGGACCGCCCCCGCCCGGCCAAGCCGTCCTTCCGCGGCGCAGCGGCCACCGTCACCAGCAGCCCCGAGCTGCACGCCCGGTTGCTCGCCTTCACCCGCGAGCAGCACGCCACCCTCTACATGGTCGCCCAGGCCGCCCTCGGCGCCCTGCTCTGCCGCCTCGGCGTGGGCACGGACATCCCGGTCGGCTCGGCCACGGCGGGCCGCACCGACGAAGCCCTGGACGACCTGGTCGGCTTCTTCGTCAACACCCTGGTGCTCCGCACCGACGTCTCCGGCGACCCGACGTTCCGTGAACTGGTCACCCGGGTACGGGAGTCGGACCTCGCCGGGTACGCCAACCAGGACGTACCGTTCGAGCGGATCGTCGAGGAGCTCAACCCGACCCGCAGCCTGGCCAGACACCCGCTGTTCCAGATCATGCTGCTCGCCCAGCCACCCAGCGAGGGCCACGGCGCGGCCTTCCACGGGCTGACCACCACCCCGCTGACGATCGGCACCGGCGCCGCCAAGTTCGACCTCACGCTGGCCGTCGCCGAGACCCGGCAGGACGGCGCCCCGGCCGGGTTGCGACTGAACGCCGACTACGCCACCGACCTGCTCGACCACGACACGGTCACCCGCCTGCTCGGCCAGTTCCTCCGAGTGCTGGAAACCGCGCTCGCCGACCCGGAGCTGCCGGTCAGCCGGCTCGACCTGCTCACCGAGGCCGAGCGGCACACCGCCCTGGTGGAGTGGAACGACACCGCCGTCCCGGCCGTCACCGACCGGCCGGTACCCGAACTGATCGCCGAGCACGCCCGCCGCACCCCGGCCGCGACCGCCCTGGAGCACGGCACCGAGCGCCTCACCTACGCCGAACTCGACACCCGGGCCAACCGCCTGGCCCATCACCTGATCGAGCGGGGCGTCACGCCGGGCGCGCTGGTCGGAGTCTGCCTGGACCGGGGCACCGAGCTGATCACCACCCTGCTCGCGGTCCTGAAGGCCGGCGCCGCGTACGTCCCGCTGGACTCCTCCTACCCCACCGAACGGCTCGCCTTCCTGATCCAGGACGCCGCACTGACCCTGGTGGTCACCCGGCCCGAACTGGCCGACCGGCTACCGGACATCCCCCTCGTCCTGCCCGGCCACCCCGACGGACCCGACACCGCACCCGCGGTCACCGTCCGGCCCAGGGACGCCGCGTACGTCATCTACACCTCCGGCTCCACCGGCCGCCCCAAGGGCGTGATCTGCGAACACGCCGGACTGACCGACCTGTGCGCCTGGATCACCGGCGAGTACGGCGTCACCGCCGCCGACCGCGCCAGCCAGCTCGCCACCCCGGGCTTCGACGCCTCGGTGATGGAGCTCTGGCCGGTGCTGACCGCCGGTGGCACCGCCGTCCTGCCGGACACCCGACTGCTGGACGACGCCGAGGCGTTGACCCGCTGGGTGGCCGAGGCCGGGATCACCGCCTGCTTCATGCCGACCCCCCGCCTGGAGGCCTCGCTCGACGACCTGACCGCCGACCCCGGCGCCCTGCGTCTGCTCTACCTGGGCGGTGACACGCTGCGCCGCTGGCCCGCCCCCGGGGTCCCGTTCCGGATGGTCAACATGTACGGGCCGACCGAGTTCACCGTCGCGGCCACCGCCGCCGACCTCGGTCCCGAGCCGAGCCCCGGCGCCCTGCCGCCGATCGGCGGGCCGGTGCACAACACCCGCGTCTACGTACTCGACCAGCACCTCGCACCCGTCCCGGTCGGCGCGACCGGCGAGCTCTACCTCGCCGGGGCGGGCCTGACCCGGGGTTACCTCAACCGCCCCGGTCTCACCGCCGAGCGCTTCACCGCCAACCCCTACGGCGCGCCGGGCGAGCGGATGTACCGCACCGGCGACCTGGTCCGCCGCCGCCCCGACGGACAGCTCGCCTTCGCCGGACGGGCCGACCAGCAGGTCAAGATCCGCGGCCTGCGGATCGAACTCGGGGAGATCGAGGCCCAGTTGGCCCGGCACCTGGAGGTGGCCCAGGTCGCCCTGGACGTCCGGGAGGACCAGCCGGGCAGCCGACGCCTGGTCGCCTACCTGACCGCCGCTCACCCGCTCGACCCGCTGGACCTGGCCGGGCTGCGGGCCTTCGCCGCCGAGCAGCTGCCCGACTACATGGTCCCGGCCGCCTTCGTCCAGCTGGACGCACTGCCGCTGACCCCGAACGGCAAGCTCGACCGCCGCGCCCTGCCCGCCCCCGACCTCCCCACCCGGCAGGCGAGCCGGGGCCCGCGCGACGAGCGGGACCGGACGCTCTGCGGGATCTTCGCCCAGGTGCTCGGGCAGCCGGAGGTGGGCATCGACGACAACTTCTTCGACCTCGGCGGCCACTCCCTGCTGGCCACCCGCCTGGTCAGCCGGATCCGCTCCGCACTCGGCGCCCGGCTCAGCCTGCGGGCCCTGTTCGAGGCTCCGACCGTGGCTGAACTGGCCGAACACCTGGACTCCGGCGAGGAGTCGGACTCGCTGTCCGTCCTGCTGCCGCTCCGGCCGCGCGGCTCGCGGACCCCACTGTTCTGCGTCCACCCGGCCGCCGGGGTGAGCTGGGTGTTCTCCGGCCTGATCGGCACGCTCGATCCGGAGCAGCCGGTCTACGGCCTCCAGTCCCGGGCCTTCGCCGACCCGGAGGCGGCGCCCGCGAGCATCGAGGAGATGGCCAAGGACTACCTGGAGCAGATCCGGCAGGTCCAGCCCACCGGCCCGTACCAGCTGCTCGGCTGGTCGTACGGCGGCGCGGTCGCCCACTCGATGGCGGTCCAGCTGCAAGCGGCGGGCGAACAGGTCGCGCTGCTGGCGATGCTGGACGGCTACCCGCCGATCCCGGCCCAACTCCGGGACTGGTCCCCGGAGGACGGCGAGACGCTGGCCGCCCTGCTCAACACCCTCGGCTACCCGCTGGACGGTTACCGCGACGGCCGGCCGACCCCGGACGAGTACCGGACGGCGGTGCAGCAAGCCGACGGCCCGCTGGCCGGGCTCGAACCCGAACTGCTGGCCGCCCTGCCCCGGGTGTTCGCGGGCAACCTCAACCTGCTGGCCGACCACGAACCGGGCCACTTCGACGGCGAGTTGCTGTTCTACCTGGCCACCGCCGACCGCCCGGCCGACGCCCCCGAACCCACCGTCTGGCAGCCGTACGTCGGCGGCGGGCTCACCGTGCACCCGATCGACTGCGCCCACGCCTGGATGACCGGGCCCGCACCACTCGCCGCGATCCGCCCGACCCTGACCGCCGCCCTGCTTTCTGGAGACCCCCGATGACCACTGCCCCGCCCGCCACCGAGAGCGCCTTCGCCGTCCAGGTGGTCCGCCACTTCTACGAGTTGGTCGACCGCGGCGACGCCCCCGGCCTGGCCGCGCTGTTCGCGCCGGACGCCGAGTACCGCCGCCCCGGCTACGGGCTGATGACCGGCCCCGAGGGCCTGCTCGGCTTCTACGGGCGGGACCGCACCATCCGCGAGGGCAACCACACCCTCACCACCGTGCTCGCGGACGGCCCGACGGTCGGCGTCTTCGGTGAGTTCCACGGCGTGCTGCACTCCGGCGAGCCGGTCGACCTGCGCTTCGCCGACAGCTTCACCGTCCGCCCCGACGGGCTGTTCGCCACCCGCGACACCTACTTCTTCGCTCCGCTCGTCTGACCGTCCGTCCACCCCTCTTGCATCCCTCCCAGAAGGAGAGTCCCACCATGACCACCACCCTCGAGCCCACCACCCAGGTCGTCGCCAACCCCGGCCACGGCGAGTCCTTCACCGAGCACATGATCAGCATGGAGTGGAACGAGCAAGACGGCTGGTCCGCCCCGGAGCTGACCTCCCTTCAGAACCTCTCGATCCACCCCGGCATGATCGGCCTGCACTACGGCCAGGTCGCCTTCGAGGGCCTCAAGGCGCACCGCCGGGCCGACGGCGCGATGGGCGTCTGGCGCTCCGCCGACCACGCGCTGCGGTTCCAGCGCTCCTGCGCCCGGCTGGCCATGCCGGAGCTCCCGGCGGACGTCTTCGTCTCGGTGATAGACCAGCTGATCAACGCCGACCAGGGCAGCCTCTCCGACGACCCGTCACACAGCATCTACCTGCGGCCGATGATGTTCGGCACCGACACCTCGCTGATGCTGCGGCCCTCCCGCACGTACCGCTTCCTGCTGATGGCCTTCGTCGCCGGCGGCTTCTTCGGCGAGAACACCGAGTCGGTCTCGGTCTTCGTCAGCCACGACTACGTCCGGGCCTTCCCGGGCGGCACCGGCAACGTGAAGATCGCGGGCAACTACGCCCCGTCCTTCCTGGCCCAGCGCGAGGCCGAGGCGGCCGGCTGCCAGCAGGTGGTCTGGCTGGACGCGGTGGAGCGGCGCTACCTGGAGGAGATGGGCGGGATGAACATGTTCCTGGTCCGCGGCCAGGGCGCCGACGCCCAGGTGATCACCCCTCAGCTCACCGGCACCCTGCTGCCCGGCGTCACCCGTAACACCATCCTGACCCTGGCCGAGCGGCTCGGGCACCGGGTCGGCGAGGAGCGGATCACCCTGGAGCAGTGGCGCCGCGAGTGCGCCGACGGCACCATCTCGGAGGTCTTCGCCTGCGGCACCGCCGCCGTGGTCACCCCGGTCGGCCGGGTCCGCGACCGGGACGGCGACTGGACCATCGGCAACGGCACCCCGGGCCCGGTGACCCGCTCCCTCCGCACCGCCCTCACCGACCTGCACCACGGCCTCGCCGCCGACCCCGAGGGCTGGCTGCACCCCACCCGCTGACGACCCGAAAACAGGTGGGCCAGGGCATGCCCTGGCCCACCTGTTTTCGTTCGGACACTACCTTGAGCAGAAAACTCCGGACTTGCACAGGACATGCACATTCTTCACCTGATCAGGCGAGCGGACGACCGGACCGAGGCTTCCGGACGCCCTGACGATCTAGTGTCGTCAGTGACCGGGGAACAGGGTCGGCGCGACTGCTGACATCATCAACCCCGGTTTCTTCACGCATATTTGACGACCTGTCAGGACGACAGGCGGTCGCTGTGACCATATGAAGGAGACCCGGCAGATGTCCGTCGACGCAAGCCTGGAGAGCACCCAGGCCCAGGAGAAGCAGCTGAGCCTCGGCACAGCCGCTGCGCGCAATCTCGCCACCACGACCAAGTCCGCCCCGCAGATGCAGGAGATCACCTCCCGCTGGCTGCTCAAGGTGCTTCCCTGGGTGCAGACCGCCGGTGGGGCCTACCGGGTCAACCGCCGCCTGACGTACACGGTCGGCGACGGCCGGATCGACTTCGTGAAGACCGGCTCCGAGGTCCGGGTGATCCCGGCCGAGCTGGGTGAGCTGGCGCTGCTGCGCGGCTTCGACGACCCGGACGTGCTGCTTGCGCTGGCCGGCCGGTGCGTCCAGCGCGAGTTCCGGGCCGGTGAGGTGCTGGCCGAGCTCGGCGAGCCGATCGACCAGCTGCACCTGCTGGCGCACGGCAAGGTCAGCCGGGCCGGTCTGGACGCGTACGACGCGCCCACCCAGCTCGGTGTGCTGGCCGACGGCGACCGGTTCGGCGAGCAGAGCCTGACCGACGACACCGCGCTGTGGGACTACACCGTCAAGGCCGTCACCAACGGCACCGTCCTCTCGCTCTCCCGGGCCGACTTCCAGACCATCCTGGACGCCTCGCCCACCCTCCAGGCGCACGTGCAGGAGTTCCTGACCCTCCCCCAGCAGCGGCAGAACGAGCTGGGCGAGGCGGAGATCGCCCTCTCGGCCGGCCACTGGGGCGAGGTCCAGCTGCCCGGGACCTTCGTCGACTACGACGCCGCGCCGCGCGAGTACGAGCTGAGCGTCGCGCAGACCGTGCTCCGGGTGCACACCCGGGTCGCCGACCTGTACAACCAGCCGATGAACCAGACCGAGCACCAGCTCCGGCTGACCGTCGAGGCGCTGCGCGAGCGCCAGGAGCACGAGCTCATCAACAACCCCGAGTTCGGCCTGCTGAACAACACCGACTTCAAGCAGCGCCTGCAGACCCACTCGGGCCCGCCCACCCCGGACGACCTGGACGAGCTGCTCAGCCGCCGCCGGGACACCGACTTCCTGCTGGCCCACCCGCGCACCATCGCCGCCATCGGCCGGGAGTTCAACTCCCGTGGCCTGTACCCGGACCACGTGGACCTGCACGGCTCCAAGGTGCCGTCCTGGCGCGGCGTGCCGATCCTGCCCTGCAACAAGATCCCGGTCAGCAAGGACCGGACCAGCTCGATCATCGCGATGCGGACCGGCGAGGACAACCAGGGTGTGATCGGCCTGCACCAGACCGGCATCCCGGACGAGTACCAGCCGAGCCTGTCGGTCCGGTTCATGGGCATCGACGAGAAGGCGATCATCTCCTACCTGGTCACCGCCTACTACTCCGCCGCCGTCCTGGTGCCGGACGCGCTGGGTGTGCTGGAGAACGTCCAGATCGCCAACGGACGCGACTAGTCCATCGGTTGAGCAGGCATCGGGCGGTCCGGCCGCATGGCCGGGCCGCCCSGTGCCATGACCCACGAAAGGCTTGGCACACCGATGGCGCCGCAACCCTTCCAACTGCCGGACTTCTACATGCCGTACCCGGCCCGGCTGAACCCCCATCTGGAGAGCGCCCGCGAGCACTCCAAGGCCTGGGCCCGCGAGATGGTGATGATCGAGGGCTCCGGGATCTGGGACGAGGACGACTTCGACCGGCACGACTACGCGCTGCTCTGCTCGTACACCCACCCGGACTGTGACGCCGCCGAGTTGGCGCTGATCACCGACTGGTACGTCTGGGTGTTCTTCTTCGACGACCACTTCCTGGACATCTTCAAGCGCAGCGGCGACCTGGTCGGCGGCAAGGCCTACCTGGACCGGCTGCCCGCCTACATGCCGCTGGACGACAGCCGGGGCTATCCGGAGCCGACCAACGCGGTCGAGGCCGGCCTGGCCGACCTCTGGGCCCGGTCCGTGCCGACCATGTCGATGGACTGGCGGGAACGTTTCGCCGTGGCCACCAAGGCGCTGCTGGACGAGTCCATGTGGGAGCTCGCCAACATCAACGAGGGCCGGGTCTCCAACCCGATCGAGTACATCGCGATGCGCCGCAAGGTCGGCGGCGCGCCGTGGTCGGCCGGTCTGGTGGAGCACGCGGCGGGCGCCGAGGTGCCGGCCGTGATCGCCGCCAGCCGCCCGATGGAGGTGCTGCGGGACAGCTTCTCGGACGGGGTGCACCTGCGCAACGACCTGTTCTCCTACCAGCGCGAGGTCGAGGGCGAGGGCGAACTCTCCAACGGCATCCTGGTGTTGGAGCGGTTCCTGAACTGCTCCACCCAGGAGGCCGCCGAGCGGGTCAACGACCTGCTGACCTCCCGGCTCCAGCAGTTCGAGCACACCGCGCTGACCGAAGTCCCGATGCTCCTGATCGAGAACGGGCTGGACGCCAAGGCCGCCGCCGACGTCTTCGCCTACGTCAAGGGCCTGCAGGACTGGCAGTCCGGCGGCCACGAGTGGCACCTGCGCTCCAGCCGGTACATGAACGAGTCCGCCAACGCCGGGTCCGCGCTGCCCGGCTTCCTGAGCGGGCCTTCCGGGCTCGGCACCTCGGCCGTCCGGTTGTTCGGCTCGGTCGCCCGGACCATGCCCGCCCGGCTGCGCAGCTTCACCCGGACACCGTTCGAGCAGGTCGGCCCGACCGAACTGCCGGACTTCTACATGCCGTTCAAGAACGCCCTGAGCCCGCACCTGGACCAGGCCAGGGAGAACGTGATCGGCTGGGCGCACCGGATGGGCCTGCTCGACCTGGTCCCCGGCGTGCCCGGCTCCGGGCTGTGGACCGAGGAGAAGCTGCGCGCGTACGACTTCGCGCTCTGCTCGGCCGGCATCCACCCGGACGCCACCCTGGAGCAGCTGGACCTCACCACGGCCTGGCTGTCCTGGGGCACCTGGGGCGACGACCTCTATCCGCTGGTCTACGGCCGCACCGGGGACATGCTCGGCGCCAAGCACCTGCACCAGCGGATGCTCGGCCTGATGCCGGTCGAGGGGGCGTCCGCGATCACCCCGCTGCACCCGATCGAGATCTCACTGGCCGACCTGTGGCAGCGTACGGCGGGCCCGATGCCGGTCGAGTCCCGCCGGGCCTTCCGGGGCGCGGTCGAGCGGATGCTGGAGAGCTGGCTCTGGGAGCTGGCGAACCAGATCCAGAACCACATCCCGGATCCGGTGGACTACATCGAGATGCGCCGGCAGACCTTCGGCTCGGACCTCACCATGGCCCTGGCCCGGCTGGCCCGGGGCAACAGCATCCCGCCGGAGGTGTTCGCCTCCACCCCGATCGTCGAGCTGGAGGCCGCGGCCGCCGACTACGCCGCGATGATGAACGACGTCTTCTCCTACCAGAAGGAGATCCAGTTCGAGGGTGAGCTGCACAACGCGGTGCTGGTGGTGCAGAACTTCCTCGACTGCGACCGGCACCAGGCGCTGGACATCGTGAGTGATCTGATGACCAGCCGGATGAAGCAGTTCGAGCACCTCACCGAGATCGAACTCCCAGCACTCCTCGACGAGTTCAACCTCGAAGCGGAGGCCAGGCGGGAGCTGGAGGGTTACGTCCAGGAGCTCCGGCACTGGCTGTACGGAATCCTGGTCTGGCACTCCGAGTGCGACCGCTACAACGAGGCCGCGCTGCAGCGGCACTTCGCCCCGACCACCACTCCGGTCCGGCAGCCGCTCGGCGGACCGACCGGTCTCGGTACGTCGGCCGCGAGGGTGCTGGAGCTGATCGGC
Source organism: Kitasatospora sp. P5_F3 (assembly GCF_054049135.1). Taxonomy (NCBI): domain Bacteria; kingdom Bacillati; phylum Actinomycetota; class Actinomycetes; order Kitasatosporales; family Streptomycetaceae; genus Kitasatospora; species Kitasatospora sp. P5_F3. Next base: position 68,040 of record NZ_JBFUMY010000001.1, read on the forward strand.
GGCAGCTGATCGTGATCTGGGGGTGGGGGGGGGGGGGCCCTGGCTGACGATCGGTTAGCCCTTTCGAGGTATTCAGTGCCCAACTGGAGAACCTATCCACCCGGTCGCTCGGTGATCATCCACGTGAGCGACAACTCCCCTTCGACAGCGCGCCGATGGCTCTGGCGAGCCGTCACGGTCGCGGGCGCGACCGCGCTCTGCTCCGCTCTGGCCGGGGCCGCTCCCAGCGCCCCACAGGACCACGGGAACGACGGGAACCACTACGGGTGGTGCGTACGGGTCGAGTTGGACCTCGCACCGGTCTCGGTGGAGGTCACGACCGAGTTCGCGCTCGGCAGCGGCGGCGACAAGGGACACGGCCACGACCACTGGCCCTTGCCGTGGCCCTGGCCCCCGCACCACCACCCGTGCCCGCCGAAGCCCACTCCCACGCCTACCCCTTCGCCTACGCCGAAGCCGACGCCCAAGCCGTCCCCGTCGGCGAGCCCCAAGCCCTCGCCGACCCCGACCCCGTCTCCGACACCGCCACCGCCCGCCGCACCCACGCCGAAGGTGACGCCGCGTCCGACCCCGTCGCCGACGCCGCCTCGCGCGGTGATCCCGCCCCCGGTGGCCACCCCGACTCCGACGCCCACACCGACGCCGACGCCCGCCGTGACGCCGCCACGCCCGCTACCCGCACCTGCCGTAACGTTCCGCCACCCGGCCCGCGTGGCGGCGGTCGACCCGCCCAAGCGGACCACCATGCCGACGACCAGGACCGTGCTGCTGGTGACCGTCCCGGCCGTGCTCGCGGCCGGCGCCCTTCGGCCACGCGGCCGCTCGTCCGGTGGCGGCCGTGGCCGCTCCTGAACTCCCGCTCACGGCAAGCCCCCTGAACGCATCTCCCCTTCACCGGAAAACCGAATTGGAGCTCTCTCATGTCTGAGTGGGTGGCACTCCTCATCGCCATGGTCGCGGTCTGCGCCGTGGTGCTGGCGGTCGTCGTACTACGACAACGTCGGGTCGGTGAGGACGACGACCCGTCGGAGACGCCGGATGTCATCGAGTACATGACCATGATGATCGGCGTGGTCTATGCGATCGTTCTCGGCCTCGCCATCGCCGGCGTCTGGGAGGGCATGGGGGCGGCGCAGGCCGACACCCTCCGCGAGGCCCAGGCCCTGCACGAGGTGAGCGCCCGGGCCGAGGTGCTCCCGCCCGACGCCCGCGACAAGGTCCGCAGCCAGGTCGACGCCTACGTCTCGTACGTGGTCGACACCGAGTGGGCCTACATGGCGACGAACGAGGAACTCTCCCCCAAGGGCACCGAGTTGCTCGACCAGCTGCGCCGCACGGTGACCGAAAGGGCCCCGGAGAACGAGCTGGAGAACCAGGCCTACCAGCCGATGCTCGAGCGCATCGCCACCGCCGACGAGGCCCGCAACTCCCGTGGCCAGAGCGTCGGCCCGACCATGCCGGGCGTGGTCTGGTTCGGCCTGCTGACCGGCGGTGCGGTCACCGTCGGCATGCTCTTCGCCCTCCAGATCCGCCGCTCCACCCGCGAGTTGCTGCTGGCCGCCGCCTTCTCCGCCCTGATCGCCTTCCTGCTCTTCCTGATCTGGGACTTCGACAACCCCTTCGGCCGGGGCATCTCGGTCACCGCCCAACCCTTCCTCGACCTCTTCCCCCACCTCGGCTGACACGTGCGTCCCGGGTCCGTCACAGGAAGCGCCACCAGTCGTCCTGCCCACGGCTCCACGGATCCGGACGGACCCGGGCCAGGTAGACCAGGTCCACCTTGCCCACCACCGAACGGAGTTCCCGGGCGGCCCGCAACGGCAGTGCACGGATGGCCCGTTCGAGCAGGATCCGACTGTCGAGGTCCGCCTCCTCGCAGCACGGGCAGAGGGCCTGCTCGCGGTTGTCGTACGGCTCATGCCGAGGTCTGCCCCGGACGAAGCGTTCCCAGCTCTCGACAGCGGCCGCGACGCCGCCGGGCCGGTCCCGCGCGAGCTCGAAGGCGGCGACCGCCCGTTGTGCGGCCCCCGAGAGGCCGGGCACCACCCGGCGCGGGTTGCGGTTGTGGGGGTTGGCCCCCCGGGCGAGGCCCGCGCGGACGCGGGCGGGCGGCTTACGCGCCATGGGCCTTTCGTCGGCTGTTCATGCCAGCATTCTGTCCACCCGCCCCACCCTCGGCCACCGAATTTCCGGGGCGTGTCGGTGCAGCGGTGCAGGATGCCGCTATGACGATCACCAACCAGCAGGTGGCTGCGTACCCGTTCCTGCGCGTGCTCTACCAGGACGACTACTACCCGGACCCGGTCCTCGATCAGGGCAAGGCGATCCTGCTGCGGCTCTGCGAGCGGATCGAGGCCGAGCGGCCGGCGGATCTGCCCGCGCTGTACGTCCTCACCGGAGCCGCGACCGAGGAGTTCAACGCCCTGGAGGCCGAGTTCGAGGCGGCGGACAGCGAGATCGAGACGGTGGCCCGGGAGGAGATCGGCGGCGACTTCTGGTTCGTGGCCAACGCCTACGGATTCACCGACGCGGACGCAGAGGAACTGATCTCCGGCCGGAACTGGTGACACCGGGCCCGACACGGCTGGATCGACAGACACCCTCAAACTCCGCCGCCCCGCCGAGTGAGGCACCGACAGGCGCTGCGGGTGCCTCGGAAGGGCCCGGGTAGGCTGCCGGGTGCCCCTTCCGACCTGCGTGTTCCCCGCCGAGGAGTCCGTGTTGAGCAGCGTCCTGCCCGTTCTGCCGCCCGGGCCGCCGATTGTGGTGGCGGGGATCGGGGCCGACGGCTGGGCCGGGCTCGGGGAGCAGGCCAGGGCGGCGTTGCGGGCGGCCCGGGTGGTGCTCGGTGGGCCGCGCCAACTCGAGCTGCTGCCTGCCGAGGTGACGGCGGTCCGGATCGCCTGGCCCACGCCGCTGCGGCCCGCCGTCCCCTCGCTGCTGGCCGAGCATGCCGGGCAGGGCCTGGCGGTGCTGGCCAGCGGCGACCCGATGTTCTTCGGGATCGGCCGGGCCCTCGCCGAGGTGGCGGGCGCCGAACGGCTGAACGTCCTGCCGCATCCCTCCTCTCTCTCGTACGCCTGCGCCCGGCTGGGCTGGCCGCTGGAGTCCACCGAGGTGGTCAGCCTGGTCGGCCGGCCGCTGGAGACGCTGAACCTGGCGCTGAACCCCGGCCGCCGGGTCCTGGTACTCAGTGCGGACGCCGCCACCCCCGCCGCCGTTGCCGGTCTGCTGACCCGTCAGGGCTGGGGCGCGTCCCGGCTCCGGGTGCTGGAGCAGCTCGGCGGCCCTGCTGAGCACCAGGTGACAGGCACCGCCGCCGACTGGCCGCACCCACCCGGCGACCCGCTCAACGTGATCGCCCTGGACTGCGCCGAGGACGGACCCCGCAGCTCCGTGGTGCCCGGCCTGCCCGACGACGCGTACGAGTCGGACGGCCAGCTGACCAAGCGTCACGTCCGGGCCGCCACCCTGGCCACCCTCGCCCCCGCACCCGGCGAACTGCTCTGGGACATCGGCGGCGGCTCCGGCTCGATCGCGATCGAGTGGCTGCGCGCACACCGCGACTGTCAGGCCGTCAGCGTCGAACGCTCCCCCGTCCGGGCCGAGCGGATCACCCGCAACGCCGCCGCCCTCGGCGTGCCCCGGCTCCGGGTGGTCACCGGCCCCGCGCCTGCCGCGCTGGACGGCCTGCCGACCCCGGACGCGATCTTCGTCGGCGGCGGCCTCACCGCCCCCGGCCTGCTGGACGCCTGCTGGGCAGCGCTGCCGCCCGGCGGACGGCTGGTCGCCAACACCGTGACGCTGGAGTCCGAGGCGCTGCTCACCGAGTGGTACCGACGGCACGGCGGCGAACTGCTCCGGCTGGCGGTGTCGCACGCCGTCCCGGTCGGCGGCTTCACCGGCTGGCGCCAGGCAATGCCGGTCACCCAGTGGTCGGTGGTCAAGGAAAGGACCAACACAACGTGACCGTCTACTTCATCGGCGCGGGCCCCGGCGCCGCCGACCTGATCACCCTGCGCGGCCAGCGCCGGATCGCCGCCAGCCCGGTCTGCCTGTACGCGGGCAGCCTGGTGCCGCGCGAGCTGCTCGCCGAGGCCCCGCCCGGCGCCCGCCTGATCGACACCGCCGACCTGAACCTCGATCAGATCGTCACCGAACTGGTCCGCGCCCACCAGGCCGGCCAGGACGTGGCCCGGCTGCACTCCGGCGACCCCTCCGTGTTCAGCGCGGTCGCCGAGCAGATGCGACGCCTCGACGCGGCGGGCGTCCCGTACGAGGTGATCCCCGGCGTCCCCGCCTTCGCCGCCGCAGCAGCCGCGCTCAAGCGCGAACTGACCGTGCCGACGGTGGGTCAGACCGTCATCCTCACCCGGGTCTCCCGCCAGGCCACCCCGATGCCCGAGGGCGAGGACCTGGCCACCCTGGGGCGCAGCGGCGCCCTGCTGGTACTGCACCTGGCGACCCGCTACGTGGAGAGCGTGGTCGAGGAACTGCTCCCGCACTACGGCGCGGACTGCCCCGCCGCCGTGGTGGCGATGGCCAGCCGCCCCGACGAGCTGGTACTGCGCGGCACCCTCGGCGACATCGCGGCCCAGGTCAAGGAGGCAGGCGTGCTCCGCACCGCCGTCATCCTGGTCGGCCGCACCCTGGGCGCCTCGCAGTTCCCCGACAGCCACCTCTACTCGGCCGACCGCGACCGCAACCACGTCTGCGACTGAGCTCGGGCACTCCGCCCAGGGCGTCTGCCGGTCCGATGACGCCCCGCCACCCTCTCCGCAGGAGTAGCGAATTCTCGGGGGCAGCTATGCGGCAAGACGGGTCGGGACTAGCGACCGGGCTCGCTCGTACAGGTCACGCGCTTCGCCGTTGGTGGGGTGGCTGCTCAAGAGGCCAAGCATGTTCCGAATCTTGGCGTCTGCCCGCCCAGACTGAACCAGAGGATAGTCGTCAAGCACCGAATGCCAGGTAGACCACGCACCTTCGAACTGCCCTGCCTTTAGCTGCCATTCGGCGAGCAACGCCCCGTATCGAACGCGAGTCCTGCGGTACACGTCGTGACGTAGCCTGCCCGACAGCGCGAGAGACTCGACGGCACCGGGCAAGTCTCCCAGCTCGTAGCGGACTTGGCCGATGTGGTAGCTGAGCGAGGAGGGGTCATACGAGCCAAATGCTCGGCTTTCGGACTCCGCTTGGTCCATCGCACGCTCTGCCTCGCTGATCAGGCGGTGAGCGCTTGCAGCGTCCCCAATTTGAGCCGCCGAGTGCGCTTGTTGGCCAGCAAGGAACGCCCGCATGCGAGGCCCTGCCAGGGGCGAGGCTGCCGCAGCAGCGTCGGCGAGCTGCATTGCCCGCCGACCGTGTCCGAGGTCGACGGCCTGAACACTCATGCCTCGGAGCGTGGTGCAGTAGGTCAAGTGGTCCTCTGCAATCCCTGCCAACTCCAACGCCTTGACGTAGTAGCGCTGCGCGAGCCCGTGCAGCCCTTCGTCCACCGCCATGTACCCAGTGAGATAGCAGAGATCCGAGGCGGCCGACATCAGCGCCCTTCGCACGCTCTCTGGAGCCTCGGCCCGCAGGTAGGGGCCTACGGTGTTCACCAGATAACTAGCTGACATGGGGCGGGCAGCCCGCCCGCCGAACTCATCATCAATACTGGACAGCCGCCCAGTCATGGCAACCACGGATGCTACTTCGGGCAGCCCTATCCGAATGGTTTGGCCCCGCTGGATCGACTCGGCGCGCGCTAGTACGTCCTGCCACCCCGGGACGGTCAGTGCAACAGCGAAGAGAGACGCGCCGAGCACGCTCCGCCGCGAGGGGTCCATATCTTGCCTCCCCAACTCCATCAACCCTTCGACCGTACCTGTCGGGGTTGCGGGCTGGTCGCGCGGCGGCGGGAAGCCCGCTTCGGAGTGGGTCACCAGGCGGCCGAGCCGGCGGGCAAGCACTTCGAGGATCGCAGCTTGGGCCGGGGCCTCGGGTTCCGTCCCAGTAAGCCATTGCGACACAGACGGCTGGCTGTAGGTCGACGGTCTGTTGTTCTCGGTCCCAACGGCGTTGACGGCCCGCGCGAACGACCCTTGCGTGAACTGAGCTTCCGTCAGGAGTGCAGCTAGGGAACCGTTCGGCTGCCGCTTGGCCATGATTGGAACTCCCCGCTCCGCTCTTATGGGTCTTATATCCCCTCGGTGTTGCGAGACTACCGCTCTCCGTGTTGGTGCGGTTGCGTAGAGGTAGGTCGGAAGCGGCCCGCCGAACCACCGACTACGGCGGCTCGACTACCGGCCCCATGCGTTGCCATGCCCCGAGGAGGCATTGTGTCCACCAAGTTGGCCGTACCGCCCCCGCCGAGGCTCCGCCCCCGTTCGAAGGTGTCCACCGCCTCCGAGGCGGACCCCGGCCAACCGTTCCCGAAGTCGGCCCCGCCGGCGATCAGCCGGCGCAGCGTGACGTGCAGTTTGGGTTCATGTGGCTGCCCGAACCCCGCATGCGGTGCTGGGAGCACGGCGTGAGCCGGCCGAGCTTCGCACAGGTTGCAGCGGTCGGCCTGGTCGTCGCAGCCGGGGTCAGTGCGGCGTTCGCCGCTCAGACGGTGGTCACCCCCGGACAGGTCGGAGTGCGCGGGCTGGTCTGGTGGCTGGTCGCCGGGACGGTGTGCGCCGGTATCCCGTACGCCTACGACGGGGTGACCAGGTGGGAACGCCGAAGACGAGCGACCGTCCGGGTTCGCCGCATCCTCGCCAATCCGCCCTCGGGGCAAGTCGAGCCGTGAACGTGTTCGGTCCCGATGCCCAGCGTCCTGACTGGCGCGTCCCGCACGGACTGCGTTGGGTGCTCGGCTGGTGCTACCCCTGCGGTGCACCGCAGGACGTGACTTCGATCGAATCGTTCGGCATGCGGCCGTGGATCACTGTCTGCCACATGCACTACCGCCAGTGCCAGAAACTCCCTCCACGGGCAGCACAGTTGGGGACGTGGTCCCAAGCCCCTTCCCGCGCATGCCAGGCGACATTGCCCGCCCTCTCATCTCCCGTCCCGACCGACCTTCCGTGGAGTGGTCAGGGCGGGCTTGCCTGGAACTCTGCTCTCCCGCAGGGTGGTTGAACCTACTTGGCACCACCGCGACAAGGAGGAACAGCACAGATGACGACGACACCCGCACCGTGGGGTACGCAGCGAATGGCGCCGTACGCGCCGACCGCCATCGTTCCGCAGTACACGCCCGTGATCGACCCCGAAACCCAAATCGCGGTGATCGTGGATAAGCACGGCCGCACAGTCGAGATGGGCGCGCACGGAACCAGCACCAACACCAGCACGCCCACCAACACGGGCGGTGGTGACGGTCAGGGCGGCGGGCAGAACGCTCCCACGGACATGGACAGCATGCCCGCGAACGACCAGGACCAGGGCACGGGCTGACATGGCCGCTCGGCACCGGGCCGTACTGGTCCTGACCAACCCGTACGACGCGACAGCGGACGTGGTGCTACGCGTCTTGGCTGACCGCCGAGTACCTGTCGTCCGTGTGGACCCCGGCGCCGATCTGCACACGGGTGCCTCACTGACTACCCGGTACAGCACGGGTATGCAGTGGGGCACCCTCCGCACGTCAAGCCGGATGCTCGACCTGTCAAAGGTTCGGGCGGTGTGGGTCCGCAGGCCCTCGCCCTACGATGCGCTCCCCGGCATGGCGGAGCGTGACGGCAAGTTCGCCGCCGCACAGGCGTTCTGGGGTACCGGGGGCATCCTGGCCTCGCTGACCGGCGCCCATTACGTGAACCACCCGTGGCATATCCGCAATGCCGAGTACAAGCCGGCACAGCTCGCCGTGGCGAGCCGTAGCGGGTTCCTGGTGCCGAACACGGTCATCACCACGGACCCGCAGGAGGCCCGGGAGTTCTGCGCCTACCAACCCGGCGGCGCCGTCTACAAGCCGTTGTGGGACAGCCGGTACCGTGACGCCGAGGGAACGGCGCAGCAGGTATGGGTGCGGGGTGTCGACCCTGCCGAGATCACCGACGCCGTGTCCCTGTGCCCGCACCTTTTCCAGGCGAAGGTACCGAAACTGTTCGACGTGAGGGTGACCGCCGTGGGCGACCGCCTGTTCGGGGTCCGCATTGACAGCCCCGATCTCGACTGGCGCCACCGGCAGGACCTGATGACGTGCGCGCCGGTTGAGGTCCCCGAGCCGGTCGCGCGTTCGGTCGCCGCCTACCTCTCCGAACTCCGTTTGGTGTACGGCGCGTTCGACTTCGCCGTGACCGCCGACGGTTCCTGGTACTTCCTTGAGTGCAACGCAAACGGGCAATGGGCCTGGCAGCCGGCGGAGACCACCGCAGCAATCGCCGCAGCCCTCGCCGACCAGCTAGAGAAAGGCCCCGAGACGTGAGTACATCGGCCGAACTCCGCGCCGCCCTGGTGGAACAGCTCACCAAGGACGGCACACTCACCGAACCCGAGTGGCGCAGCGCTGCCGAGAACGTCCCCCGGGAACTGTTCGTCGGGTCGTTCTTCCTGCCGGTCCCCGGAAGCAACCCGACCGCCTATCGGCCTGTGCACAAGGACGAGCCCGGATGGCTCGAACAGATCTACTCGAACGAAACGTTGGTCACCCAACTCGACGGCCGTATCCGGCCCGAGGACGTGACCGAGGGCACCGTGACCGGTTCCCCGTCGTCGTCGTCCACTCTGCCGTCGCTGGTGCTGAATATGTGGCAACAACTCGACGCCCAACCAGGGCACCAGGTCATCGAGATCGGCACGGGCACCGGTCTCTCCACCGGCTTCGGCTCGCACCGCCTCGGGGACGCCCACATCACCAGCATCGAATACGACCCGGTGGTGGCCAGGGCCGCCTCCGCCGCACTCAGGGCAGCCGGGTACGCACCCCGCCTGATCATCGGTGACGGACTGCTCGGCGACCCGGACGGGGGCGAGTACGACCGGCTGATCGCCACCTGCTCGGTTCGCCACATCCCGCAACCGTGGCTCTACCAGGTCAAGCCGGGAGGCAAGATCCTCGCCACCCTCTCCGGCTGGTCGTTCGCGTTCGGCCTTGCGCTGCTCACCGTGACCGAGCCCGGAAGTGCCTCGGGCCGCTTCCTGCCGGGGTACGTCAGTTTCATGATCGCCCGACCGCACGACCGGCCGCCCCGTCAGAGTCTCGCCCTGCTGCCCGGTGACGAGCGGCCGACCAGGATCGACCCCGAGATCATCAGCACCTGGACCGGCAGTTGGGTCGCGCAACTCGCTGCGCCCTCGGCCGAGCGGATGGGGGCTGGCGGGCAACAGATTCTCTCGGACGTGGCCACCGGTTCGCAGGCCCGGACTATGCCCAACCCCGACGGAGGGTGGACCGTGGTTCAGCGCGGACCGCTCCGGCTCTGGGACCAGGTGGAGAGCGCCGTTGAAGCCTGGCAGGCAGCCGGCGAGCCGCACCAAGAGGGTTTCGGCATCACGGTGTCGCCCGCAGGTCAGCGCGTCTGGATCGGCACCGAAGACGGTCCGAGCTGGAACCTGCCGATCTAAGGCCGACCGGAAACAGGCAGCCGCTGCCGAGTGCTGGGGCGGGGTGGATGGTCAGTGCCAGTCCGGGTGTTCGCGGGTGGCCCAGGCCCGGTCCACGCTGCCGGTGCGCATGCCGCGTCGGGCCTCCGGGTCCTTGACGGCCAGCCGGATGTGCCCGGCCACCGCGATCGCCACGGCCACCGCGAGCCAGTCGTGCACGAAGGTGGCGCCGGTCCGCCAGAGCAGCGGGGCGAGGTGGGTGAACCACATCAGCAGACCGGTGCCGAGCATCACCAGCACCGCCCCGGCCGTGAACGCCGCGTACAGCTTCTGGCCCGCGTTGAACTTGCCCGCCGGGCGACGGTACGAGCGCTGCCGGACCGCCCGCAGCCAGTCCCGGTCGACGGCCGTGAAGCGGTTCAGCCGGGTCAGGTCGGCGCGCAGTGCGCGGGAGACCAGACCGAGCAGCAGCGGCACCGGCAGCAGCAGCCCGGACCACTCGTGCACCAGCACCACCAGCCTTCGGCGGCCGACCAGTTGGGACAGCGGCGGGTAGTACAGGAAAGCCGCCGTCACCAGACAGCTCAGCATCAGCGCGGCCGTGGCCCGGTGGACCCGCCGCTGTGCCGGGCCGAACCGGGGGACTCGATCGGTCTCAGGTGGTCGGGGCATCATCACGTCCGTTCGACTTGCCGACCCAGGCGTCGACGTCGTAGCCGAGCCGCTCCCAGTAGCCGGGCTCGACCTCGGAGGTCACGGTGATCCCCGAGAGCCACTTCGCGGACTTGTAGAAGTACATCGGCGCCACGTAGAGCCGAACCGGCCCGCCGTGGTCGTGGCTCACCGGGGCGTCCTGCATCCGCAGCGCCACCAGGACGTCGTCCCGGCGGGCCTGATCGAGTGTCAGGCTCTCGGTGTACGCCCCGTCGAAGCAGCTGAAGCGGACCGCAGTGGCACCGGACCGGACACCGGCGGCGTCCAGCAGATCCGCCAGCCGGACACCCTCGAACGGGGTGGCGGGCACCCGCCAGCCGGTCACGCACTGCACGTCGCGGACGATCCGGCGCTGCGGCAGCGCCTGCAGCTCGGGCAGCCGGTAGCTCGCCGGACGGTCCACCAGGCCGTCGACGGTCAGGGTGTAGTCGGCCGCCGTCCGGGGCCGCACCGAGCTGACCACCGAGTAGTAGCGGAAGCCGCCGCCCCCGGGCAGCAGGTCGGTCAGTCCGGTCGGGTCCTTGCTGGTCACGGCCTCCACGCCGCGCTGCAGGTACGGCCCGGCCGCCACCCCGGCCACGCCGAGCCCGAGCATGGCGAGCACCACCCGCCGCCCGACCGGCGCACCTCGGCCCGATGTCCCACCGTCATCCGTCACGCCCCCGATTCGACCAGCTCCGGAGCCCCCTGACCAGGGCCGGCGGCCGGACGTCAGACTCTCGTCATCTCTCCCGAGTACCCGAGCGCCGCGCCCCGCCMCCGGCGGCCGGCTCGGTCAGCCCGCGGTACTGACCGGCAGCAGGGCCGGGCGACGGGCGGTGCGGCCGTCGCCGGAGGAGCGGCCGCGGATGCGGCGGGCGAGCCAGGGACCGAGGAAGGCGCCGGCCCAGCGGAGTTCGGCGGCGGTGGCCCGCAGGGCTCCGGGCACGGGCTGCGGGGGCAGCCCTCGGGTCCAGCTGTCGTCGCTGCCGGGGAGGCCGAGGGCCTCGGCCACGGCGTCGGCGATCCGCTGGTGGCCGAGCGGGGAGGCGTGCAGTCGGTCGGTGCTCCACATCCGGGGATCGGTGGTGGCCTCCGGGAGGGCGGTCTCGGCCACCGCGACGCCGTGCCGGGCGGCGGCGGCCCGGATCCGGTCGTTCAGCTCCAGGACCCGGGGGCGCAGCGGCTTGGCCAGGCTGACGATCCGTCCGACGTCGGGGAAGGTCACCGTCGCGACCTGCGCCCCCGCCCCGGTGAGGGCGGCGAACATCTCCTCCAGCTCGCCCGCCACCCGTGCCGGGTCGAAACCGGGCCGGAGCAGGTCGTTGACGCCGGCCACCACGGTGGCCAGGTCGGGGCGGAGCGCGAGCGCGGGGCCGAGCTGTTCGGCCCGGACCTGCCCGGCGAGCCGGCCCCGGACGGCCAGGTTGGCGTACTGCACGGCGGGGTCGGCGGCGGCCAGCTGCTCGGCCAGGCGGTCCGCCCAGCCACGCAGGCCGACGGTGTCGTCCCCGTCGCCGACGCCCTCGGTCTGACTGTCGCCGAGGGCGACGTAGCGAAGGTAGGTACGGGGCCGGGGGTCAGGCGTGCTCGGCATGGTTCTCCTGTCGCGCTGTCAGGACGGCCGCGATCCGCAGGCACCAGTCCCGGGTCTCCTGTTCGAACGCCACGCCGCGCAGGCAGGTCAGGTACGGCCCGATCCGCTCGCCGTGACGCAGGTACTCGTCCTCCTCCGCGCCGCCGCGCAGCGTCCGGAGCAGCTCGGTCAGGAACTCGACCTTGCCCTTGCACACCTCCGCCCGCTCCAGCAACTGCGCGATCACCGCCGCGGTGCCGATCCGGTCGGCGGCCTGCACCTTCACCATCAGGTCGTCCCGGATGAACGAGGGCTTCGCCACCGTCTCCGCGAACGCCTCCAGTTCGGCCCGGCCGGCCTCGGTGACCTGGAAGAGGCGCTTGTTCGGCCGCCCCTCCTGGAGCACCTGACGCCCCGACAGCAGGCCCTCCTTCTCCAGCTTGGCCAGCTCGGCGTAGAGCTGCTGGGGCAGCGCGTGCCAGAAGTTGGCCACGCCGATGTCGAACGCCTTCGCCAGCTGGTAACCGCTGTACTCGCCGTCCAGCAGCGCGGCCAGTACGGCGTGCCGCAGTGCCATCTCCGTCGCCCCTTCCTTTCCGAGGTCCGTGGCTGCATCATACTCAAGAAAGTGACTAGTCAGATTGATGACTATCGAGGAGGACCCGTGGGGTCGACCGCCGACCGTTTCCGCACCGCCGTCGAGAAGGGCGACCACACCGCCCTGGAGGACCTGTTCAGCGAGGACATCCGCTTCTACAGCCCGGTGAAGTTCACCCCGTTCGAAGGCCGCCCGCTGGTGCTCGGGCTGTTCGGCGTCCTGCTGCGCACCTTCGAGGACTTCCGCTACCTGGGCGAGTTCGAGGGCACCGCCGAGACCACCGGCGGCGGACCCACCGCCCCCTCCGTGATCCTGCCGTTCCGCACCACGATCGACGGCCGGCAGATCCACGGCATCGACCAGCTCCACTTCGACGCGGACGGCCGGATCAACGAGTTCACCGTCATGGTCCGGCCCCTGACGGCCGTTCAGACCCTCTCGGAGGCGGTCCTGCGCGGCCTGGTCGCCGACGGCCTGATCCCCGCCCCGTTCCCTGCCCCGTCCCCCGAGCGGTAGCCGCCGGCGGCGCTCAGGCCCGGCCCACGATGACCCCGGCCCGGTCGATACAGATCACGTCGACGGCGACCGGGGCGCCGCGCAGCACGTCCAGCGCCGTGGCCCGGGCGCCCGCCGCGACCAGGTCACCGAGCGGCACGCCGGCGGCGGAGCAGAGCTGGATCGCCTCCAGCGCGGTGTTCGCCGACGCCACCGCCGCCGTCAGCTCCACGGAGGCGCCGCCCTGCCGGGCCAGCGAGGCGAGGTAGCCCTTGTCGACCTGGGAACGGGCCGAGTGCAGGTCGAGGTGCCCGGCCGCGAGCTTGGAGAGTTTGGCGAAGCCGCCCGCGATGGTGAGGCGGTCGACCGGGTGGCGCTTGACGTACTTGAGCACCGCGCCCGCGAAGTCGCCCATGTCGAGCAGGGCGTCCTCCGGCAGGCCGTGCACCGCGACGGCGACCTTCTCCGAGGTCGAGCCGGTGCACCCGGCGACATGGGTACGGCCGGCCGCCCGGGCGACGTCCACGCCGCGCCGGATGCTGTCGATCCAGGCCGAGCAGGAGTACGGCACCACGATGCCGGTGGTCCCCAGGATGGAGAGTCCGCCGAGGATGCCGAGCCGGGGGTTCCAGGTGGAGCGGGCGATCTCCTCGCCGTGGTCGACCGAGATCTCCACCTCGACGTCCCCGGCGCCGCCGTGCCGGCCGGCCACCTCGGCGATGTGATCACGCATCAGCTGCCGGGGCACCGGGTTGATCGCAGGTTCGCCGACCGGGATCGGCAGTCCGGCCTTGGTGACCGTGCCGACCCCGGGACCGGCCCGGAAGACCACGCCGCTGCCGGGCGGGCCGAGCCGTACGGTGGAGCGGATCAGGGCCCCGTGCGTGACGTCCGGGTCGTCCCCGGCATCCTTGACCACTGCGGCCATCGCCCGGCCGTCGGCGAGCAGTTCGGCGGCCAGCGCGAAGGCGGGCTGCTGCCCCTTGGGCAGCGTGATGGTCACCGGGTCGGGGAACTCGCCGGTCAGCAGGGCGGTGTAGGCCGCCGTGGTGGCGGCGGTCGCGCAGGCGCCGGTCGTCCAGCCGTGCCGCAGGCCGCTGCTCTTCAGCTGCCCGGCCCGGCCTCCCGTAGTCTCACCAGCCACGTACGTCCCCTGGAGTTCCGTTGCACATCCTGATCCTCGGCGGCACCACCGAAGCCCGCGAACTCGCTGCCGCGCTCGCCGACCGTACCGGGCCGGTCGGTCCAAGGGTCACCAGCTCGCTCGCCGGGCGGGTGGCGCAGCCCCGGCTGCCCGAGGGCGAGGTCCGGGTCGGCGGCTTCGGCGGGCCGGCCGGACTGGCGGCCTGGCTGCGGGCCGAGGCGGTGGACGCGGTCATCGATGCCACCCATCCCTTCGCCGGCACCATCAGTCGGAACGCGGCCGAGGCGGCCGCCGAGGTCCATGTTCCCCTGTTGGCCCTGCGTCGTCCCAGCTGGGTGCCGGTTTCCGGGGACCGCTGGCACCCGGTCGGCTCCCTGGACGAGGCGGCCGCGCTGCTGCCGACGCTCGGCAGCCGGATCTTCCTGACCACCGGACGCCAGGGACTGGCCGCCTTCGCCGCCCTCGACGGCCTGTTCTTCCTGGCCCGTTCGGTGGATGCACCCGAGCCGCCGATGCCCGCGCACACCGAGGTGCTGCTCGACCGGGGCCCGTTCACCCTGGACGGCGAGCGGGCGGTGCTGCGCGAGCACCGGATCGACGTCCTGGTCACCAAGGACAGCGGCGGCGCGGCCACCGCCCCCAAGCTCGCCGCCGCCCGCGAACTCGGCCTGCCGGTCGTGGTGGTGAGCCGTCCGGAACCGCCGGCCGGTGTGCCGACGGTCCCCGACGTCCCGTCAGCCCTGGGCTGGCTCGCGCAGCTGTGAGAGCGCGGTCTCCAACGCCTGCTCGGCCGGCACCGCGACCTCCGGGACGACGCCGACGCCCTCCCAGTTGGTCTTGGTGATCGGGTTGATCGAGCGGGCGGTCGGCACCGTCACCGTGACGTGCGGGGTGAGCGCGAACCGGTCGGTGGGGTGGGCGCCGCCCCGGGTGGTCTCGCCGATCAGGGTGGCGCGCTTGTTGGCCTGCAGGTTGTAGGCCAGCTCCTCACCGCCGGAGAAGGTGAAGGCGGCGGTCAGCACGGTCACCGGGCGGCCCAGGTAGCGCGGCGCCGGGAGGTGCGGGTAGGTCCAGAACTGCCGGGTGGAGTCGGTCTCCCGGTCGTAGATGTCGTTCAGGTGCACCTCGTCGTCGCCGAAGAAGAAGCTGCACCAGAGCGCGACGCCGTTCGGCGAGCCGCCCCGGCAGTTCCGCAGGTCGATCACCAGGCCGTCGGTGTGCGTGACCAGTTGCATGGCCGCGCCGATCGCCTGGTAGCCGGCGGCGGCGTCCGGGATGAACCGCAGGTCGAGGTAGCCGACGTTGCCGTCGAGGTGCTCGACCCCGGCGATACCGAAGTTGCCCTTGCGGTAGTACTCCGCCCAGCGTTCCTTCTCCTCCTCCGGCGAGTCCTCCTCCTCGACCGGCACCGCCTCGTCGCTCCAGAGCAGCCGCAGGTGCTTGTCCGCTCGGACCTCCTGGAGGTGCGCGGTCACGGCCGCGCACAACTCGGGGCCGCCGAGCCCGTCGTACTCACCCTTCGCCGCGCGCCCACGCAGCGCCTCCTCGATCCCGGCGGTCAGTTCGGGAAAGACGTACCGGTCGTTGATCTTGGTCAGGGCCGCGTCGAGAATCTCGCTGTTTGAGGTCATGAGCGCGAATCGTACGAGCTGCCCCAGGTGATCACGACTGGTTTACCCCTCCGCCCGGTTTGCCGGTCGGACAGTCGGAAGAGATCATGATGGCCGGTCGGGCAGTCCAGCCCACCGCTGCCACGGGGGAGTTCGATGAACATCAGCGTCACCGACCAGCTGACCAGCAGTGAGCTGCTCCGCGGATTGAAGCTGGCCAGAAGGCCGCAACGGGTCTTCGGCTGGATCGTCACCGCGCTCGCGCTCGCCGCCGGATCGGCCAACCTCGCGCTGGGCAAGCACCCGATCGGGGTGGTAGCGCTGGCGGCTGGAACCGTCTACACCCTGCTGCTCACGGTCGGCTACCGGGCCGCCGTCGCCCGGCAGGCCGACCGGATCTGCCGACCGGGCCGGGCGACCCTGACCGACGAGTGGTATCTGGTGGAGAACGATCTGGAGCGGGTCGAGGTCAGGTGGTCGACGCTGCGGCGGCTCCAGGAGACCGACGAGTTCGTGCTGCTGCACGGAGCGAAGGGAGCGGTGGCGGTCGTCCCCAAGCGGGCCTTCGAGGCGTCCGAACTGGCGGAGTTCAGCGCCTTCGTCGCCCGGCACGACAAGGCCGCCAGAACCGGCGCCCGCTGACGGCGGATCGGCTCGGCAGGAGCCGCAAGGCCGTGCGGCTCCTGCCTGCCCCGGTCAGGCCTCCGGGTAGCGGCGCGGGGTCCAGACCACCTCGGTGCCGTTGTCCCGGGCCACCGCCTGGGTCTGCGAGGAGCCGATCAGCAGGATGGTCCGCATGTCGACCTCCGCCGGGTCCAGCTCGCCGAGCTTCACCGTACGGACCCGTTCGGTCGGGCCGCCGACGTCACGGGCCATCACCACCGGGGTGTCGGCGGCGCGGTGCTCAAGGAGCAGGTCGCGGGCCAGTCCGACCTGGGTGGTGCGGGACTGCGAGCCGGGGTTGTACAGCGCCAGCACCAGGTCGGCGACGGCCGCCGCGCGCAGCCGGGCCGCCACCACCTCCCAGGGCTTGAGCCGGTCGGAGAGCGAGACCACCGCGTAGTCGTGACCGAGCGGGGCGCCGGCCCGGGAGGCGGCCGCGTGGGCGGCCGTCATACCGGGGACGATCCGCACCGGCACCGAGCGGTACGGGTCTGCGCAGGCCGCCTCGAGCACGGCGGTGGCCATCGCGAAGACGCCCGGGTCACCGGAGGAGACCACCGCGACCCGGCGGCCCCGCCGGGCCAGGTCGAGGGCGAACTCGGCGCGCTCGGCCTCCACCTTGTTGTCCGAGCCGTGCCGCAGCTGCCCGGCCCGGACCGGCACCCGGTCCAGGTAGGTGGTGTAGCCCACCAGGT
The DNA here is from genome assembly GCF_054049135.1 of Kitasatospora sp. P5_F3. Classification (NCBI taxonomy): domain Bacteria; kingdom Bacillati; phylum Actinomycetota; class Actinomycetes; order Kitasatosporales; family Streptomycetaceae; genus Kitasatospora; species Kitasatospora sp. P5_F3. Next base: position 85,027 of record NZ_JBFUMY010000001.1, read on the forward strand.
CGGTGGCGGCGGCGAGTTCACCGCGTGCCTCGGGCGTCAGCCAGAGCGGTCCGGCCGGACCGGTGCCGATCACCACCACCTCGCCGGGGCCGTCGTAGACCGGCGCCGAGGCACCGGCCGCGACCCGGCTGGGCAACACGGCCACCGAGAAGTACGGCACGGTCGACGGGTCCACCTCCGCCAGCGGCGCGGTGCGCTCGCCCGGCATGGTGGCTCGCTCGACGTAGTGCGCCTCGGCCAGTCGGCCCGAACGCTCCAGCGCCCGGCGCACGGTCGGGAAGGTCCGGCCGAGCTTCATCACCACGGCCGAGTCGGCGGAGGCCAGACGGGCCGTCAGCTCCTCCTCCGGCAGCGTGCCGGGCAGGATGGTGAGCACCTCCTCGGCCTCCACCAGCGCCTTGCCCAGCCGGGCGGCGGCGGCGCTGACCGAGGTCACCCCGGGCACCACCTCGGTCGGGTAGCGGTGCGCGAGACGCTTGTGCATGTGCTGGTACGAGCCGTAGAACAGCGGATCGCCCTCGGCCAGCACCACCACCGTGCGGCCCGCGTCCAGGTGGGCGGCCAGCCGGTCGGCGGCCTGCTCGTAGAACTCGTCCAGCGCGCCCCGGTAGCCGCCGGGGTGGTCGGTGGTCTCGACCGTGATCGGGTAGACCAGCTTCTCCTCGATCACGCCCTCGGCGAAGTACGGCGCCGCGATCGAGCGGGCGATCGAACGGCCGTGCCGGGCGCTGTGGTACGCCACCACGTCGGCCTCGCCGATCAGCCGGGCGCTCTTGACGGTCACCAGCTCCGGGTCGCCGGGACCGAGCCCGACGCCGTACAGGTTCCCAGTCGTACGTTCCGTCATTCGACTTCGCTCGCAATCGCGTTGATCGCCGCGGCGGCTATCGCGCTGCCACCGCGACGGCCCCGGACCACCAGGTGCTCCAGGCCGGACGGGTGCGCGGCCAGCGCCTCCTTGGACTCGGCCGCGCCGATGAAACCGACCGGGACACCGATCACGGCGGCCGGGCGGGGAGCCCCGGCCTCGATCATCTCCAGCAGCCGGAACAGCGAGGTCGGTGCGTTGCCGACGGCGACCACCGCGCCCTCCAGGTGCGGCAGCCAGAGCTCCATCGCGGCGGCGCTGCGGGTGTTGCCCATCTCCTTGGCCAACCCGGGCACCGACGGGTCGGACAGCGTGCAGATCACCTGGTTGTCGGCGGGCAGCCGCTTCCGGGTGACCCCGCTGGCGACCATCGACACGTCACACAGGATCGGCGCCCCGGCCCGCAGCGCGGCCCGCGCGTCGGCGACCACCCCGGGCGAGTACAGCACGTCCTGCACCAGGTCGGTCATGCCGCAGGCGTGGATCATCCGCACCACGACCTGGGAGACGTCGGCCGGCAGGTGGGCCAGCTCGGCCTCGGCCCGAATGGTGGCAAAGGACTCGCGGTAGATGGCCGCGCCGTCCTTCTCGTACTCGATCACGTGGTCCTCCGGGCCTCGGCTACCGCCTCGGCCATCTGCTCCGTTGTCAGGTCCTGCGAAGTCTGTCCGTCACTGTGATGCACCGTCACCCGGTAGCCCTGCCCCGTGGCGAGCACGTCCACCCACTCGCCCGTCGGGTGTCCGCAGCGCCGCTCGCAGCCGGACCAGTGCACGGGGGCCCCGGGCACAACCGCGAGGTCCAACGCCAGCGCCGCATCCGCCCGTACGTCGGCCAGCGACTTGGCGCAGCCGGGCGTACCGGTGCAGGCGGTGGCCCGCTCCCAGGCCGATCCTGGCTCGGCTCGCAGCCCGTCCGGGGCCGGGCCGGTGGCGCCCGGGAGCACCACGCTGCGCCAGGGGGTGATCCGCAGCTCAGGGGCAGCGTCGGCGAGCTGCCGCAGCTGACCGGCAGTCAGCCGCCCGAACCGGGTGCCGACCACCAGGCCGCCCACGAACGGGCCGGGCTCCGGTGGGGCGCAGGTCACGACGGGCAGCGCTTCGGCGCCGGGGTCGAGCAGCTCGGGAGCATCCCGGACGAACCAGGCCCTGGTGCCGGTCGACCGCAGCGCGGAGAGGAAGTCCTCGGCGACGCCGAGCGCGGCCGACGCCTCGTCACCCGGCGCCACCCGCCGGGCGGTGACGGCCCGGCCGAGCCACAGCAGAGCCCCGCCACCGGGCGTTGCGATCAATGTCACATCGGCGTCCAGCGCCGCGACGTCGCCACGTCCGTCGTCCAGCGCGAACAGGAAGAGCCCGGCCAGGCCCGCTGCGAGCGGACTCGCACAGAGCAGCCGGTCCAGCTCCCGGGCCCAGCCCCGGACGTCGGCATACCCGGCACCGTCCAGCCCGGACCGCGGGGAGGCGACGATGTTGCGGACCCGCTCGTGGGTCTCCGACGGCAGCAGCCCAGCGGCCCGCAGCACCAAACCCAGCTCGGGGCCCGAGTCGGCGGGCAGGCCCCGCAGTTGGACGTTCCCGCGCGAGGTCAGCTCCAGCGCGCCGTCGCCCAGCCGCTCGGCCAGCTCGGCCAGCACCAGCGCCTGACGGTCCGTCAGCACTCCGCCGGGCAGCCGGACCCGGGCCAGCGCGCCGTCGTCGGCCGTATGCAGACGGAGCGCCCCCGGGCAGGCGTCGCCACCCGCCCGGTCGGACGGACCGGGACGTGGTTCGGCAGCGGCAGGCGTGGGTGGCATGGCGGCGAGCATACCGACGATCAGGCGGTTTGCCGCTGTCCGGTGCATCACGTAGCCCTGGCCCTTTCCCGGGCCGTACCCCGTACGATGCTCACCGGACGGGCCTCGCGGTCCGGCCACCGCCAGCGACGGCAAAGTGGAGGAAACCGGTGCGAACCCGGTGCGGTCCCGCCACTGTGACCACGGCTCAGCCGTGGAAGCCAGGAACTCCTGCCGTCCTCACACTGCCCGGGGCGCGGACCTCGAGGAAGGCTTCACCATGCGCTGTTCCTCGCGGTTCCTGCCTCCGTCCCGGGGCGTCGTCACGGCCGGGAGGGCCCTCGCATGATCCTGCTCCTCTCCACCTCAGACACCGACCTGCTGAGCGCTCGCGCTGCGGCAGGACCGGTCCCGTACCGGCTGGGCAACCCGGCCCGGCTCGGCGTCGAGGACCTGCCCGAACTGCTGGACGGCACCGAGCTGGTGGTGGTCCGGCTGCTCGGCGGCCGCCGGGCCTGGCAGGAGGGCCTGGACGCACTGCTCGCCGGGCCGCGCCCGGTGATCGTGCTGACGGGTGAACAGGCCCCGGACGCCCAGCTGATGGAGCTCTCCACCGTCCCGGCCGGCCTGGCCGCCGAGGCGCACGCCTACCTCGCGCACGGCGGCCCGGCCAACCTGGCCGAGCTCGGCGCCTTCCTCTCCGACACCGTGCTGCTCACCGGCCACGGCTTCGAGCCGCCCGCCTCCGCCCCCGCCTGGGGTCCGCTGGAGCGTCCGGCCGCCGAGAACGACGGCCCGCTGGTCACCGTGCTCTACTACCGCGCCCACCACATGAGCGGCAACACCGCCTTCGTCGAGACGCTCTGCCGGGCGATCGAGGACCAGGGCGCCCGGGCCCGCGCCTTCTACTGCGCCTCGCTGCGCGGCGCCGAGCCCGAGCTGCTGGCCGAGCTCGGCCAGGCCGACGCGCTGGTCACCACCGTGCTCGCGGCGGGCGGCACCCGCCCGGCCGACGCGCAGGCCGGTGGCGACGAGGAGGCCTGGGACGCCGGTGCGCTGGCCGCGCTGGACCGCCCGATCCTGCAGGCGCTCTGCCTGACCTGGTCCCGCGCGCAGTGGGAGGCCAGCGACGACGGCCTGTCCCCGCTGGACACCGCCACCCAGATCGCGGTGCCGGAGTTCGACGGCCGGCTGATCACCGTCCCGTTCTCCTTCAAGGAGCTGGACCAGGACGGCCTGACCGTCTACGCCGCCGACCCCGAGCGCGCCGCCCGGGTCGCGGGCATCGCGGTCAAGCACGCCCGGCTGCGCCATGTCCCGGCCGCCGAGCGGCGGTTGGCGCTGGTGCTGTCCGCGTACCCGACCAAGCACGCCCGGGTCGGCAACGCGGTCGGCCTGGACACCCCGGCCTCCGCGATGCGCCTGCTGGCCCGGCTGCGCGCCGAGGGCATGGACATCGGCACCGCCGTCCCCGGCCTGGACCTCGACACCGAGGACGGCCACGAGGGCGACGCGCTGATCCACGCCCTGATCGCGGCCGGCGGCTACGACCAGGACTGGCTGACGGAGGACCAGCTCGCCCGCAACCCGGTCCGGATCCCGGCCGCCGACTACCGCCGCTGGTACGCGGACCTCCCGGCCGGCCTGCGCGCCAAGGTCGAGGAGCACTGGGGCCCGGCCCCCGGCGAGCTGTACGTGGACCGCTCGCAGAACCCGGACGGCGACATCGTGCTGGCCGGTATCCGCTCCGGCAACCTGCTGGTGCTGATCCAGCCGCCGCGCGGCTTCGGCGAGAACCCGGTGGCGATCTACCACGACCCCGACCTGCCCCCGTCGCACCACTACCTGGCCGCCTACCGCTGGATCCAGGCGACCCAGGAGGACAACGGCTTCGGCGCCCACGCCGTGGTGCACCTCGGCAAGCACGGCAACCTGGAGTGGCTGCCCGGCAAGACCGCCGCGCTCTCCGCCGAGTGCGGCCCCGACGCCGTCCTCGGTGATCTCCCCCTGGTCTACCCGTTCCTGGTCAACGACCCGGGCGAGGGCACCCAGGCCAAGCGCCGCGCGCACGCCACCCTGGTCGACCACCTGGTGCCGCCGATGGCCCGGGCCGAGTCGTACGGCGACATCGCCCGGCTGGAGCAGCTGCTCGACGAGCACGCCAACATCGCCGCGATGGACCCGGCCAAGCTGCCCGCGATCCGGGCGCAGATCTGGACCCTGATCCAGGCCGCCAAGCTGGACCACGACCTCGGTCTGGACGAGCGCCCCGAGGACGATGGCTTCGACGACTTCCTGCTGCACGTCGACGGCTGGCTGTGCGAGATCAAGGACGCCCAGATCCGGGACGGCCTGCACGTGCTCGGCCAGGCCCCGGCCGGGGTGGACCGGGTCAACATCGTGCTCGCCATCCTGCGGGCCCGGCAGATCTGGGGCGGCGTCAGCGCGCTGCCCGGCCTGCGCGAGGCGCTCGGCCTGGACGAGGCCGCGCTCACCCTGGGTGCCACCGACGCGGCCGAGGCGCAGGCCCGGGCGCTGGTCGAGGCGATGGAGGCCGAGGACTGGGCCCCGTCCGCCGTCGAGAAGGTCGCGGCCGGTCTCCCCGACGCGGTACGCGACGTACTCGACTTCGCCGCCCGCGAGGTGGTCCCCCGACTCTCCGCCACCACCGACGAGTTGGACGCCGTACTGCACGCGCTGGGCGGCGGCTTCGTCCCGGCCGGGCCCTCCGGTTCGCCGTTGCGCGGTCTGGTCAACGTGCTGCCGACCGGCCGCAACTTCTACTCGGTCGACCCGAAGGCCGTCCCCTCCAAGCTCGCCTGGGAGACCGGGCAGGCGTTGGCACAGTCCCTGGTGGACCGCTACCAGGCCGACAACGACGGCCAGTTCCCGCCCTCGGTCGGTCTCTCGCTCTGGGGCACCAGCGCGATGCGGACCGCCGGTGACGACATCGCCGAGGCGTTCGCGCTGCTCGGCGTCCGCCCGGTCTGGGACGACGCCTCCCGCCGGGTGACCGGCCTGGAGGCCATCCCGCTGGCCGAGTTGGGCCGCCCCCGGATCGACGTCACGCTGCGGATCTCCGGCTTCTTCCGGGACGCCTTCCCGCACGTGGTCGCCCTGCTCGACGACGCCGTCCGGCTGGCATCGCGTCAGGAGGAGAGCGAGACGGACAACTTCGTCCGCGCCCACGTCCAGGCCGACCTGGCCGAGCACGGCGACGAACGCCGGGCCACCACCCGGATCTTCGGCTCTCGCCCGGGCACCTACGGCGCCGGTCTGCTCCAGCTGATCGACAGCCGGGACTGGCGCACCGACGCCGACCTGGCCGAGGTCTACACGGTCTGGGGCGGCTACGCCTACGGCCGCGAGCTGAACGGGCGCCCGGCCCGGGAGGAGATGGAGACCGCGTACAAGCGGATCACCGTCGCCGCCAAGAACACCGACACCCGCGAGCACGACATCGCCGACTCGGACGACTACTTCCAGTACCACGGCGGCATGGTGGCCACCGTGCGCGCCCTCACCGGCAAGGCCCCGACCGCCTACATCGGCGACTCGACCCGCCCCGAGACGGTCCGCACCCGCACCCTCACCGAGGAGGCGGCCCGGGTCTTCCGCGCCCGGGTGGTCAACCCGCGCTGGATGGAGGCGATGCGCCGCCACGGCTACAAGGGCGCCTTCGAGATGGCCGCCACGGTGGACTACCTGTTCGGCTACGACGCCACCACCGGCGTGGTCGCCGACTGGATGTACGAGAAGCTCACCCAGGAGTACGTGCTCGACCCGACCAACCGCGAGTTCCTCAGCGGCGCCAACCCCTGGGCCCTGCACGGCATCAGCGAGCGCCTGCTCGAAGCCGCCGACCGCGGCCTCTGGGCCGAGCCCGACCCTGCCCTGATCGACGCGCTGCGCACCGCCTTCCTGGAGACCGAGGGCGACCTCGAAGGCGACAGCTGACCCAACACGGCCCGCTCCTCCTGCGCCGAGGGGGGAGCGGGCCGGACAATCGGGGTATGAAGCTGCCCGCGTCGCTCCGCCAACCCGCCCGGTACGCCTCGTCGGTGGCCGGGGCGCTGCCCGTGCTGAGCTTTCCGGCGGCCGGGTGGGGGTGGCTGGCCTGGGTGGCGCTGGTCCCCGGGCTGGTGCTGATGCAGCGGGCGGCGACGGCACGGGAGGCCGTGGTCCGGGGGTGGTGGTTCGGGGCGGGGTTCATCCTGACCGCGATGTACTGGCTGGTGCCGTCGATCGGGCCCGGGCTGCTCGCACTCGCCGTGGTCTTCGGCTCGCTGCAGGGAGCCGTCGGGCTCGCCGTGCACCGGCTGCTGCACCCGCCGGTCACCCCGGGCCGGGCCGCGCTCGCGCTGCTGGTGGTGCCGTCGGTCTGGGTGAGCACCGAGTTCGTCCGGTCCTGGCACGCGCTGGGCGGGCCGTGGGCGCTGCTCGGCGCGAGTCAGTGGGAGCACCCGGCGGTGCTGGGGCTGGCCTCGGTGGGCGGGGCGTGGCTGGTGAGCGCGGCGGTCGTGGCCGCCAATGTAGGGGTACTGATCCTGCTGACGGGGCGTCGGCTCCGGGTCCGGGCGCTGGCCGTGCTGGCGGTGACCGGGACGCTGCTGGCCGGCCCGCTGCTGTTCGCCGCCCAGCGGGCCCCGGCTCCAGCCGTGGCTCCCGGTGACACCGCGACCGTCGCCCTGGTCCAGCCCGGCCAGACCCCGGGCCCCGAGGAACGCCTGGCCACCGGTGAGCGGATCACCGCCGACCTGGCCGGGCAGCCGCTCGACCTGGTGGTCTGGGGCGAGAGCAGCACCACCGCCGACCTGGACCGCTCACCCGGGACCCTGAGCCAACTACGGCAGCTGGCCTCGGTGACCGGCGCCCCGCTGCTGGTCGGCGAGGACGCCCGGAAGGCGGACGGGAAGATCTCCAAGGACGCCGTGCTGGTCACCCCCGACGGCGTGACCGAGCGCTACCGGAAGATCCGGCTGGTCCCGTTCGGCGAGTACGTCCCGCTCCGGCCGGTGCTCGGCTGGCTGACCGGGGTGAGCAAGGCCGCGGGCGAGAACCGGGCCCCCGGCGCGGGCTTCCACCTGCTGCACGCCACCGACCGGGCAGGCCGTCCGCTCCCGTTCGGCGCCCTGATCTGCTTCGAGTCGACCTTCCCCGACCTGTCCAGGGTGGCGGCGGCCGACGGCGCCCGGATGATCGTCTTCCAGTCCGCCACCTCGACCTTCCAGTCCTCCTGGGCCCCGCAGCAGCACGCCKCGCKCGGCGCGCKGCGGGCCGCCGAGACCGGCCGCCCGGTGGTGCAGGCGGCGCTGACCGGCGAGTCGGTGGCGTACGACCGGCAGGGCCGCCGGCTGGCCTCGCTCGGCACCGGCGGCTCCGGGGCGCTGACCGTCACGCTGCCGCTGGCCGCGCCGGGCGCCGAGACCTGGTACCTCCGGCTCGGCGACTGGGTCCCGTACACGGCGGCGGCCGTCACGCTGGCCGCCGCCGCCTGGGAGCTGCGCCGCCGCCGGACGGCGGCGCAGGAGCTGACCGAGCGTCAGCCTGAGGTGTCGGCCAGGTAGATCCCGAACACCGCGCCGAGCGGGTCCCGGAGCACCGCGAGCCGGGGCCCGTCCGGCACGTCGGTGGGCGGCAGCATCGCCTCGGCGCCCAGCGCCACCGCGCGCTCCGCCGACAGGTCCACGTCGGCGACCGAGAAGTACGGCATCCAGTACGGCGGCAGGTCGGCCGGGAACTGCTCGCCCATGTCCAACACCCCGCCGAAGTCCCGGCCGTCCAGGCCCCACTGGGTGTACGACTCGCCGGGGCTGACGCTCCATCCGAACACCCGGGGGTAGAACTCCAGCGCGCCGGACACGTCCCGGGTGGCCAGCTCGATCCAGCCCAGCGCGCCCGGCTCGGCGAACAGCGCGGCGCCCCGGAAGGCCCCGGCCTGCCAGACCGAGAAGACCGCACCCGCCGGGTCGGCCAGCACCGCGAACCGGCCCTCCTCGAAGACGTCCGTCGGCGCCATCAGCACCGCTCCCCCGGCGGCCGTCGCGGCCACCGCCGTGGCGTCGGCGTGGGCGGTGGCGATCACCACCGTCCAGGCCGTGGGCTGCTCGGGAGCGGGCAGCGGGGAGACCGAGGCGACCGGGTCCTCGCCGAGCAGCATCATGGTGTAGCCCCCGGCCTCCGGGCGCGGGTCGGTCTCGGCCCGCCAGCCGAACAGCTCGCCGTAGAACGCCTGCGCGGCCCTGGGGTCGGCGCTGCCGTGCTCGGCCCAGCAGGGGGCACCCGCCCGGCTCTCGGTGATCTTCATCTCGGACGCCCTCTCAGCGGATCTCGATGACGCACTTGCCGCGCGCGTGGCCGGACTCGACCGCGAGCATCGCCTCGGCGGCGTGCTCCAGCGTGAAGGTCTCGGAGACGTGCGGCTCCAGGCCGCCGTTCGCCACCAGGGCCGCCAGCGCGGTCAGCACCTCCCCGCTGTGCCGCCGCTTCACGGCTTCGCCGCCCAGACCGACGGCGGTGACCGGATCGGCGGTGGAGACCAGCCGGCCACCGGGGCGCAGCGCGGCCGCGGCGGCCCGGACGTCCTCGCCGCCGACCAGGTCGAGGATGCCGTCCACGCCGCCCGGCGCGGCCGCCTGCACCCGCCCGGCCACCCCCTCCCCGTACGCGATCTGGGTCGCGCCGAGGCTCGCCACGTACTCCCGGTTCTGGTCGCTCGCGGTGCCGAGCACCTTGACGCCCCGGGCCGCCGCGATCTGCGCGGCAGCGCTGCCGACCCCACCCGCCACACCGAGCACCAGCAGGACCTGACCGGGGGTCAGGGCCAGCTGCTCGACCGCGTCGTACGCCGTGGCGGCGGCCACCGAGAGGGTGGCCGCCTGGGCGAAGGACACGTCGTCGGGCACCTGGGCGGCGTTGTCCGACTCCAGCAGCGTGTGCTCGGCGAAGGCCCCGCCCGGCGTGGGCCCGAACACCGGGTCGCCGACCACCAGTCCGGTCACCCCCTCCCCCAGGACCTGGACCACCCCGGCCGCCTCCAGACCGAGCACCCGGGGCGTCGGCTCCGCGGTGCCGAACAGGCCCTGCCGGATCTTCCAGTCGGCCGGGTTGACCCCGGCCGCATGCACGGCGATCAGCAGCTGGCCCGGCCCTGGGACGGGTACGGGCCGGTCCAGGAACTCCTGGTGCTCCGGCCCGCCGTACGCCACGAATCCGAATGCCTTGGACATGTTCTTCCTTCGCTCGGGGCTCACCTGCCTCCACCAGCTTGCGGGCGGCGGGCCCGGTACGGATGGGGATGCTGAGCCGAACGGGATGCCCGGGAACTATGTTGTTCAAATTGGAACAACGGTGTACGGTCGGTCGAAACAGCCCGAAGGAGGTCCGGCATGGCGGATCAGCTGAGCCCCGCGACGGTACGGTCGAACGTCCAGATCCCGTTGGTATTCCCGGACGGCTACCGGGTCGACGCCGAGGTCTTCACCTTCCACGGCCTGACCGACGGCGCGGAGCACCTGGCGCTCAGGATCGGCGACCCCGGCGACCGGACACCGCTGGTCCGGCTGCACTCCGAGTGCCTCACCGGCGACGTGTTCGGCTCGGCCCGCTGCGACTGCGGCCCGCAGCTGCGCGAGGCCGTCGAGCGGATCGCCGGGGCGGGCGGCTACCTGCTCTACCTCCGCCAGGAGGGACGCGGCATCGGCCTCTACAACAAGCTCGACGCCTACCAGCTCCAGGACCAGGGCCTCGACACCTACGCCGCCAACACCGCCCTCGGCCTCCCCGAGGACGGCCGCGACTACACCGCCGCCGCCCAGATGCTCCGCACCCTGGGCGCCACCGGCATCCGGCTGCTCAGCAACAACCCCGACAAGGCCGCCCAACTGACCGCCCTCGGCATCGAGGTGACCGAGCGGGTCCCCACCGGCGTGCACGTCTCCGCCAGCAACGTCCGGTACCTGCGCGCAAAGGTCGAGCACACCAACCACGCCATCCCGCTGGCCGAACTCGTGGGCTGAAGGATCAGCGCACCGCCCGCCGCAGCCGCTCCGCCACCGTGCCGGTGAAGCGGACCGCCTCGCCGAACGCGGGCAGCGGGTCGTCCCGGCAGAGCCAGCCCCGTTCGGTGCCGGCCCGGGGCAGCACGTCCTGCGGCAGCCGGCGCTCCCGCCAGGAGGTGACCAGGGCGGACGGCAGGTCGAGCTGGCCGACCCCGAAGCTGCGGACCAGCTGTGGGCCCGCCGGGACCTGACGGCCGGTCAGGTCCAGGTGCAGGGCCCGCACCACGTCCACCCCGTCGGTGCTCTGGAACAGCCGGAACTGCGCCCCGGTGCGCGGGTTGAAGTCGACCAGCTTGTACTGACCGTCCCGCCGGTCCAGCCGCCAGTCCAGGTCGGCCACCCCGTGGTAGCCGATCCGGGCACAGAACCCGCCTGCCAGCTCCGCGAGTTCGCGGTTGGGCAGTGACTGCGCCCGGGTGGTCACCCCGGCGCCCGGCGGCCAGGAGCGGAGTTTGCGGCCGGTGAAGACCAGCGGTGCGGCGCCGTTCTGGCCGCAGTACAGGTGGGTGATCCAGTCCTCGGCCTGCTCCGGCGGCAGATACTCCTGGACCAGCACCGAGGGCACCGGACCCGGCGGGCAGGCGGCCCGCAGCTCGGCCTCGTCGCGCACCACGGTGGTGTGCCCGACCGCGGGTGCCCGCAGCCTGGTCCACGCCTCCAGGTTCTTCAGCACCAGCGGGTAGCCGTACTCACGGCCCACCGCCAGCAGCTCCCGGTAGTCCTGCGGCGCCCAGGCCTCCGGGCTCGGCACGCCGTACCGGCGGCACAGCTCGAACAGCCCGGCCTTGCTGGCCAGCCGCCGGGGCAGCGCGGGCGGCACCGGCGGGAGCAGGAAGTACCGGGAGAGCTGGTCGGCGTGCTCGGCCAGCAGCACGGCCGCCTCGTCGTCGGTGGTCACCGCCACGCTCGGCCGGCCGATCGCGGCGCCGATCTCCAGCAGCGTGGCCAGCAGTGCGGCCGGTTCCTCCGTACCGTCGCTGGGACGGACGAAGGCACCGGTGAGGTAGTGGGAGAGCGCAGCCGGCGTCCAGCGGTCCTCGACCATGGCGTAGACCGGGACACCCAGCCGGCCGAGGGTACGGATCACCCCGACCCCGCCGTGGTGCTGCGGGTAGTGCCCGATCTTCACCAGCAGGGCGGGGGTCGCGCGGTCCGGCTCGATCCGGGCTAGCGGCATGACGGCCTCATCGCTGGTGCAGTCCGGTGCCGAACGGGCGATGCCCCCACCTCCCGTACCGGACCGGTCAGGACAATTCTTGCGCTTCCGGGGCCGGTCGGGCCAGTGCAGGAGCGTACGAGTACGCAGCGGCACCGGCGGTGACCCGAATGGGGGTGTTCGCGATCCGCTCCACGGGTGCACCCTGGGTAAAGGGGTGCTCCGTTCGAGGAGGGCGCCGAATGTTGACCAACCGTCTGTTGACCGCCTGCCGTACCGAATCGGCGTGGTCGCCGTGAGTCCCGCCGACGCGGTGCCGGTCACCGTGATCGGGGCGGGCCCGTACGGGCTGGCCGCCGCCGCCCATCTACGCGGGCGCCGGGTGCCGCTGCGGGTCTTCGGCGAGCCGATGGAGAGCTGGCGGTCCCGGATGCCCGCCGGGATGTACCTCAAGTCCACGCCCTCGGCCTCCTCCATCTCCGACCCGGCCGAGCTGCACCGGCTGGACGACTTCCGGGCCTTCGACGGCCGGGTCACCGGTGGCGACCTCTACCCCGTCCCGATCGGGGAGTTCATCCGGTACGGCCTCTGGTTCCAGGAGCGCTGCGTGCCCGCGCTGGAGCGCACCGCGGTCCAGCGGATCGACGCCCGGCGGACCGGTTTCCGGATCGAGCTGGCCGACGGCGAGGAGTTCACCAGCCGTCAGGTGGTCATGGCCACCGGCCTGGGCGCGTTCCCGCACCTGCCCCGGGAGTTGACGCCGCTCGCCGAGGCGGGGCTGGTCTCGCACTCCTCCGAGCACCGGGACCTGACCCGGTTCGCCGGCCGACGGGTGGTGGTGCTGGGCGCCGGGCAGTCCGCGCTGGAGAGCGCGGCGCTGCTGCACGAGGCCGGGGCCGAGCCGACCGTGGTGGCCAGGACGGACACGCTGCTGTTCGGCACCCCGCCGGAGAACGACCACAGCGGCGACCGGTCGCTGACCGTCCGGCTGGTCAAACCGGGTTCGCCGCTCGGGCCCGGCTGGTCGCTGTTCGCGTTCAGCCGCGCACCCGCCGTCTTCCGGCACCTGCCGGACCGGACCAGGCTGCACCTGGTCCGCACCGTGCTCGGTCCTTCCGGCGCCTGGTGGCTGCGGGACCGGGTGGAGGGCCGGGTCCGGCTGCTCACCGGCCACCGGCTGGGCTCCGTCCAGGAGTCCGCCGGGCAGGTCAGGCTGTCCTTGCACCGGCCCGGCGGCGGCACCGAACTGCTGGACGCCGACCACGTGCTGGCCGCCACCGGCTACCGGGTGGACGTCGACCGTCTTGGCCTGCTCGGGCCCGAACTGCGGCGCGGGCTGCGCCGGATCGAGGGCGCGCCCCGACTGGACGAGACCTTCCAGTCCTCGGTGCCCGGCCTGTACTTCACCGGGCTGGCGTCAGCCGCCACCTTCGGCCCGCTGATGCGGTTCGTCTGCGGCACCGGCTTCGCCTCCCAACGGATCTGCGCCGCCGTCGCCGAGGCCGTCCGGTGAACCGGCCGGGGCGGCCCGAGGTACCCCCGTGCTAGGGCCTGTCTGGCCATTCCCGTCGGGTCCGGCCCGCCCGGCACGCACGCACCGAACGCCCCGGCCTGATCCGACGCCAACCAGACAGGCCCTATCCACCGCGGCCGGCACCGGGGAGGACGCCGCTGACGGCTGGTCAGCGACCGGCCGGCGGGCCAGGAGGCTCGCACCGTACCTGGTACTGCCGCTCGCACTGCTGCTCTGGCTGCTCTCGCTGCGCTCGGTCGACCTGGCCGCGATGAACGACCTCGGGCTGCTCCAGGTGCTGCCGCCGCTGTACTGGATCGCGGTGGTGCTGCTGACCGCCGGCTTCTGGCTGGCGCTGCGTGACCGCCGGGTCCGCACCGGGTGGCTGACGGCGTATCTGCTCGGGCTGATCGCGATGATCCACGCCACCCCGAGCCTGCTGTACCCGACCCTGCGGTACTCCTGGGCCTGGAAGCACATCGCGGTGCTCGACGCGATGATCCGCAACAACGGCCCGGTGCCCCACCCCGGCGGCTTCGACATCTACAACCAGTGGCCCGGCTTCTTCGCGCTGAACGGACTGTTCCTGCGGGTCACCGGCATGGAGTCGGCGCTCGGCTACGCCGCCTGGGCCCCGGCCGCCACCAACGCCCTGCTGCTGGCGCCGCTGCTGCTGCTCTACCGGACCTTCACCACCGAACGGCGGCTCGTCTGGGGGGCAGCGTGGATCTACTACTGCTGTGCCTGGGTCGGCCAGGACTACTTCGCCCCGCAGGCCTTCGCCTTCCTGCTGTTCGTCACGGTGCTGGTGCTGGTGGCCGGTCAACTCCCGAACGGCGGTACGGGGCCGGGTGGCGCCCGGCCCTCGTTGGCCCCGGCCCGGGCCGCGCCGAGCCTCGGCCGGCTGCTGGCGATCCTGCTGCTGGAAGCCGCGATCGTGGTCACGCACCAGCTCACCCCGCTGATGCTGCTCTGCGTACTGATCGCCCTCGCGCTGCCCCGCCGCAACCGGCGGGCGGTGCTGCCCGCGCTGGCCGGGCTGCTGGTGCTGAACGGCATCTGGTACGCCACCGTGGCCCGGCCGTTCCTCTCCGCGAACCTGCGGGAGTTCGTGGCCGGGCTGACCGCGCCGGAGGGCAACATCCTCTCCGGGCTGGTCGGCCTCGGCGCCGCCGCGCCCGGCCAGGTGGTGGTTGCCTGGGTGGACCGCGGACTGTCGGCGACGGTGGTCCTGCTCGCGCTGGCGGCGATCTGGCGGCGTCCCTGGGTCCGCCGGACCGCGCTGCCGCTGCTGGCGATGGCGCCGATGCCACTGCTCGCCGCGAACAGCTACGGCGGCGAGATGGTCTTCCGGGTCTACCTGTTCGCGCTGCCCGCCTGCGCCTTCCTGATCGCCGCCCTCCTGCGCCCCGGGCGGCTGTCGGGACTGCGCTCGCTCACCTCCATGGTGGTGACGCTGGCCCTGCTGGGCGGCCTGTTCTTCGGCTACTACAGCAAGGAGAACATGAACTACTTCACCCCCGGCGAGGTCACCGCCGCCCAGCGGATGATCGCGCTCGCCCCGCCCGGCGCGGTGATCGTCTCGGTGACCGGCAACCTGCCCGGCGGCGTCGCCGAGTACGACCTGCACCCGCGCATCCAGCTCTCCCAGGAGAGCCGGGAGACCCAGCAGTTGCTGCTCGCCGACCCCCTGGCCGGGCTGGCCAGGGCCGCCGACTCCACCGAGGCCGGCACACCCGCCTACCTGCTGCTGAACCGGACCCAGGCCGCCGAGTGCTACCTGACCGGCGTGCTGCCGGCCGACACGGTGGCCCGGCTCGGCACCGCGGTGGACGGGGCGTCCCAGTTCACCGTGGTCTACCGCAACGACGACGCGGTGGTCTACCGCTTCGTCCCGAACCCGGCCTGAGGAGGTGTCACCGATGGCACCGAGGATCCTCGCCTCGAAACTGGCGACCTCGAAACTGACGGTCCCGCTGCTGCTCGCCTCCTCCGGCTGGGTCGCGCTGGGGGCGCTGGCCCTGCCGACGCCGGTCCGACTGCCCGTCACCCTGGCCTACCTGCTGGTCGGTCCCGGCCTGGCCCTGACCGGCCCGCCCCGCGCCGGTCGCGGCCTCCTGGCCACGGCGGTACGGGTGGTGGCGCTCGGCCTCGCCGTCGAGACGCTGCTCGCCGTGGCGCTCTTCCTGGGCGGCTGGTTCACCCCCTTCCGGGCCGTGCTGGCGCTCGCCGTGCTGACCACGCTGGCCGTCCTGGCCCGGCCGCCGTTCGGCCGGGCGGCACTGGCCGCGCTGATGCTGGTCACCGCCTGCGGGACCGGCAGCGGCACCGGCCACGAGGTGTGGAACACGCCCGGCGCAGCGTCCGCCGTCAGCGGTCCGGCCGACCCCGGTACACCGGCCGCGCCCGGGTCCTGGCAGCTGGTCTTTCAGGACGAGTTCGACGGCGCCCGGCTGGACCGCAGCCAGTGGGCCACCTGCTACGACTGGAACATCCTGGGCTGCACCAACCGGGGCAACCACGAGTTGGAGTGGTACCTGCCGTCCCAGGTCTCGGTCGGACGCGGCCTGCTGACCCTGACCGCCGAGCGGCGCGCCACCGACGGCAGCGACGACCAGCGCTACCCCTGGACCTCGGGCATGGTCACCACCGGCCGGGACAGCTGGGACGCCCAGCCCCGGTTCACCTTCACCCGGGGCTACTTCGCCGCCTCGATCCGGATCCCGGCGGAAGCGGGCATGTTCCCGGCGTTCTGGCTGATGCCCGCCACCCGCACCACCCCGCCCGAGCTGGACGTGGTCGAGTTCCTCGGCCCCACCAACGCCACCACCGCCCAGCTCACCGTGCACTGGTCCGGCCCGGACGGGTCCGACCAGCACGACTCGGCGTACGTCGGCCCGGCCGACTACCCGGCCGGGTTCCACGTCTTCGGGCTGGCCTGGGAGCGCGACTCGCTCACCTGGTACATCGACGGAGTGGCCCAACACCGGGAGACCGACCCGACCAGGATCCCGGACCAGCCGATGGAGGTACTGCTCAACCTGGCGGTCGGCTACCCCACGGCCCCGCCAGACGGCGTGGACACCGCCCGGCTCCAGGTGGACTGGGTGCGGGTCTGGCAGCACTGAGCCTTCAGGCTCAGCGGCAGCGAACTGTTCGTCGACCACCTAGACCTCTCGGTCCGCGTCGACAGCGTCAGATCTCCGGCGGCCCGCCGACCGGGCTGCCGACCGCGGCCCTGGCCCGGCGGTAGAACCGCCAGCCCTTGGTCCGCAGGCGCTCCGGGAGCGGCGCGACCGGGGCGCCCTCGCCCCGCGTCCAGCTCCGGAACTGCTCGGGCGGGGTGTCCGCCCGCACCATCAGCCGGGCGATCCGTAACGGGTCGTCATTGCCCGAGCTGAAGGCGTTCAGCACCGCCGTGGCGGAGCTGAAACCGGCCTCGGAGACCTGGCGGCGGACGGTGGCGCTGGAGTAGCCGTGCGGGTACGCGAAGGAGGTCACCGGGTGGCCGAGCAGATCCTCCAACTCCTGGCGGCAGCCAACGATCTCGCTGGCCAGCCAGCGACCCGGCAGGGTGTCCAGTTGCGGGTGGGTCCGGGTGTGCGCACCGATCTCCACGCCGCAGGCGTCCAGGGTGACCACCTGACGCCAGCTCAGCATCGGGGCCGGGGGCAGCAGGCTGCCGGCCGCCTCGCCGCCCGGCGGGTGGACGGCGCCGGTGGTGACGTACAGCGTGGCGGGCAGGCCGCGTTCGGTCAGCAGCTGGGCCACCGTCCAGTAGAAGTCGGCGAAGCCGTCGTCGAAGGTGAGCACCGCCGAGCCGGCGGGCAGCGCCGGGCCGCCGCGGATCGCCGCCACCAGGCGGTGCAGCGGGACGACGGTGCGGCCGGCGTCGGCGATCCGGTCCAGTTGCTCGGCGAAGACGTGCGGGGTGACGGTGAACGGTGCGATCCAGGGCGGCGGGTCGTCGGACACCGAGTGGTACAGGAACACCGGGACGACGGTCATGGCGCACCGCCCGGGTCCCTGGCCCGCCGCACCGGTCCGACCAGTCGGCCGAGGGCGCCGGACCGGCCGAACCGGCCGGTGGTGTAGCCGGTCAGGGTGGCGGCCACACCCAGCGCGAGGGCCGCGAACTCACGCGGGCCGCCGCCGCCCGGGCCGATCGCCCTGGCCATCCCGCGCGGCACCGTGCTGCGCAGGTAGCGGCGTTCGCTGGCCAGCGCCGGGCCGCGCCCGGTGTACCGGGCGACCACCGCCTTGGACAGGCCCTCGGCGTAGCAACGGGCCCGGAAGTACGCCCAGTTGGTCCGCCCTTCGGGGACCCGGTGGCTGACGCCGGCGGCCGGTTCGTAGCGCAGTTCGGCCTCCGGCCGGCCGGCCGCCAGCCGGATGCACAGTTCGGTCTCCTCGCAGCCCAGTGGCCGGCTGCCGATCCGGCCGAGGTCGGGGCGGAAGCCGCCGGCGGCCACCAGTTCGGCGCGCCGGAAGGACATGTTGGCACCGATGAAGTTCCGTACCCTGGCGGCCTGTTCCGGCATGCCCCGGTAGGAGCAGCCGACCACCCAGTCGAACTCGGGCGGGAACCAGGACGGGCGGGCGGTCTCCCAGCGCGGCCTGACCAGGCCGCCGACGCCGAGCACCCGGGCGTCCAGGTACCCGGCCAGCAGCCGTTCGGTCCAGTCCGGGTCGGCGGTGGCGTCGTCGTCCAGGAAGGCCACCACATCGCCGTTGGCCAGTGCCACCCCGGTGTTCCGGGCGCCGGACAGACCGGCCTGTTCCCGGTTCGCCACCACCCGCACGCCGGCCAGTACCCCGGCCGCGCGGACGGCCAGTTCGGGACAGTGGTCGACCACCAGCAGCACTTCGTCGGCGGGGCTGCGCTGGCGCTGCAGCGAGTTGATGGCGGCGACCAGATCGGGCCAGCGGGCCATCGTGTACGAGCAGACCACCACGCTCAGGGTGAGCCGATGCCCCGTCAGCTGTTCACTGGTCCCCTCGCGGACCGGGTCGAGTCGGTCGGTCATCGTTCTCGCCTTCCCTTCGTCGTCCGGGGGACCGTCTCCCGGGGCAGTGCCGTTCCGGGCGGGGTCGTTCCGGGCAGCGTCTCTCCGGGCGCTGTCGCGCTCGGAGCCGGCGCCCGAGGCAGCCAACGCGGCAGGGTGAGCAGCAGCGGCAGCGCCAGCAGGCACTCCGCGATCAGCCAGGCCAGGCCGACCCCGGTCAGGCCGTACAGCGGGAGCAGCCAGACGGTGAGCGACAGGACGACGACCAGCAGCGCGGCCTGCAGGCCGATCACCCAACGCATCGCGCGCCGGGCCCGGCAGACGTCGATGGCGACGCCGAGCACCAGGTTGGGCAGGGCGGAGAGCGCCAGCAGGCGCAGCAGGGCGGTGCCGTTCTCGGCGTAGCCCGGGCCGAAGGCGGCCAGCACCCAGGGAGCGATGACCACCAGCAGCGCGACGCCGGTGCCGACCAGCAGCCCGGCGTGCCGGAGCACCCGGCGCCCGTGCTCGGCGAGCCGTTCGGGTGCGCGGGCGGCCTCGACGACCAGTGAGCTGCCCATGTTCACGGTGGCCAGGTAGCAGGTGTAGGCGATCACCCAGGCCAGCGAGAAGTAGGCGTTCTGTTCGGCGCCGAGCTGCCCGAGCACCAGCAGCGGCATCAGGCTGTAGGCGGCGGTCCGCAGCAGCGCGCCGACGTAGTCGGCGGCGGCGTACCGTACGAACCGGGGCGGCGGCGCCCCGTCCCGGTCGGCCTTGACGTGCGCGGGGACGGCCCGTCCGAAGAGGTAGCCGTTGGTTACCACCAGTGAGATCACCAGCGCGCCGCTCCAGGCCAGCATGATGCCGGAGTGCAGCGCCAGCACCGCGCAGGCGGCGAGCAGCCCGGCCTTGGCGACCGCGAAAATGGTGTTCTCGCCGAGCACCCAGCCCGGCCGGCGCAGCCCGGTGAGCGCGCCGTCCTGGATCACGAACAGGGTGTACCCGGCGGTGGCGGCGATGAAGGCGACGGCCATCTCCGGGGAACGCAGGAAGTCCAGGCCGGGGGCCAGCAGCGGGATCAGCAGCAGGAAGGCCACCGCGGCGAGCACACTGGCCGCCGAGCTGACGGCGTAACAGCGCAGCAGCACCCGCCGGGTGTGCCGCCCCGTGGTGGGGACGAAGCGCATCAGCACGTCGCCGAGGTTGAACTGGCCGACTCCGGAGAGCAGCGCGGCGGCGGACAGTGCGGCGTAGCTGCGGCCGACCGTCTCGGGGCTGTACCAGGCGGTGGCGAGCAGCCAGAAGAACGCGCCGAGACCGGCGGCCACTAGTGAACTGGCGGTCAGCACATGGCCGTTGTGCAGCAGCGGCTCGGCCGAGACGGCGGCCCGGAGCCGGGCCTTGAGCAGCGTGCGGTAGGAGCACTGGCAGGGCAGCGGCAGTGGGCAGCCGCAGCCTGCGGTGCGGGTCCCGGTGACGAAGGTGGCCATCGCGTTCACTCCGTCCGAGCCTGGTGCAGCGCGCGGAGGTAGCCGACCGGCCCGTACAGCATCCCGCGCAGCTCCAACGCGGCCAGCCGGGCGGACTGTTGGCCGCTCGGCAGGGTACGGCGCTTCGCCTGCGCGGCTGCGTGCCGCAGCCCGCCGGGGACCCGGCGCAGCAGTGCGGGCAGCAGCCGGGGCTCGGCGGCGACGGCGGCGGCCAGGTAGGCGCCGAGGCCGGCGCCGTAGCCGTAGAGCTGGGCGGGCAGCGCGTCCGCGGTCCGGCGGTGCCGGTGCCAGACGATGGCGTCCGGCTGGTAGCTGAGTACGTGCCCGGCGGTGACGATCCGGAAGAAGGCCAGCAGGTCGTCGCCGCCGTGCGCCGGGGTGCCGACGCCGGTGGCCGGGTCGAAACCGCCCAGCGTGCGCAGCAGTTGGGTCCGGAAGGCCATGTTGGCACCGGAGCCGAACTGCCCTGCGGTGAACGGGAACAGCGGGTCACCGGGCGGCAGGTCGAGCGACCAGCGGCGCGGGTTGAAGCCCTTGTCGTAGCCGCCGTGCTGCTGGAGCGCGGCCTGCGCCGCGGTCTGCAGCTCGGCGGGCAGGATCAGGCCGGTCACGCAGCCGGCGGCCGGATCGTCGGCGAAGGCCGCGACCAGGGAGCTCAGCCAGTGCCGGTCGACCAGCGTGTCGTCGTCCGTGAAGGCGATCAACTCGCCCCGGGCGACGGCCAGTCCGAGATTGTGTGCTCGGGCCAGGCCCGCCACCGGCTCACGCAGGTAGCGGACCCGGTCGGCGTACCGCTCGCGGATCAGGGTCTTCGCGTCATCCCCGGCCGGAGCGTTGTCGACGACCAGCACCTCGTACTGCGGGCTGTCGATCCGCAGGACGGAGTCCAGGCACTGGCGGAGCAGCTCGGGACGGTTGTGGGTGGCGATCACGACGCTGATCCTGGGCGGTTCCGCTGACGTCCGGGCGCCGCCGACCCGTCTGAGGGGCGCCCTGATCGTCGCGGTGGTCAACTGGTGTGCGGTGATGCGGATCTCGCTGAAAGCGGCCTCGACCAGCGCCCGACGCAGACCGACCGGATCGTCGGCGCTGCCGGTGGCGGTGACCAGTCCGAGCGGGTGTCCGTGCAGCCGCACCAACGCCAACACGCGGCCGTCCGGAGTGGCCGGCCCGGTGCCCCCGGGCGAGCGGAGCTCACCGGGTTCGGCCAGGTCCAGTTCGACCACGTGGACAGGGGTGTAGAGCGAGTCTCGGGCGGCGGGGCAGGGGCAGGCCGTTGCGGCGCGCCGGTCGGTGCCGTTCATCACCGCTCCCCCGTGGCGTGGTGGGCCGTTCCGCTGCCGCCAGGACGTTCGGCGAGCAACGTCCGAAGCACCCGGCGGCCGTCCGAGACGGCGTGCAGGTGCGAACGGCCACTACGGCGGGGAAGTTCGAGGCTCGGCACCTCGGCGATCCGCAGGCCGGACCGCAGCGCGTGCGCGATCATCTCGGCCTCGATCTCGAACCCGGCCGAGCGCAGGTCGAGTTGGTCCAGGAAGCTGCGGCGGAAGGCACAGAATCCGTAGCACAGGTCGGTCAGCTTGGTCTGGTAGAGCCGGTTCACCACGGCCAGCAGCGCCAGGTTGCCGAGCGCCCTGATCGGGGTCAGATCCAGCGAGCCGCCGCCGGCGATGCACCGCGAACCCTTGACGAAGTCGTAGCCGTGGTCAAGGAAGTGCAGGTAGTGCGGGATCTCGCCGGGCCACATCGAGCCGTCGGCGTCCATCATCACCACGTACTCGCCGACGGCGGCGGCGAAGCCGGTGCGGAGCGCGTTGCCCTTGCCGGGAGCGCTCTGCTGGACGCTGCGGACGGTGGGCAGGCAGTGCTCGGCCATCGCCACGGTGGCGTCGGTGGAGGAACCGTCCACCAGGATGACCTCGTCCACGCAGTTCGGGATCTGCTCGAACACCCAGGGGATGTTGCGGGCCTCGTTCTGGGCGGGGACGACCAGGCTGACCGAGTGCCTGGTCCTGGTGCCGTCGTCGATCCGGCGCATCGGCCGTTCGAAGGGCGGCCGGTCGGAGGCACGTCGCCTGGGCCGGTCGTCGTCACGGGTCGGGTAGGGGAGGACGTTGGGGGGCAGCGTGATGCTCATCGCGAAACGGCCTTCTCCGAGGCTGCGGGCACGCGGGCCCCCCACAGGCGTGACCCGGGAGACGGGGCGGCCGGGCCGCGCTGAGCGCGGGGCGGGCCCCGGTTGGAATGAGAACGACGTACGGCACGGCGGGCTGGTACGGACTCCCCCGAACCCCTCCGAAATGCGCCGGTCGGTCTCGGGCGGCTTGACGCCGACTGTCACGGGCAACTGGCTAATGAACTGGTGCCAGGGCCTCATCGTCCGCCCGGAGCATGCCCCGTGTCAACCCTTATGTCCGCTTTGTCGACTCTCGTCCCACGGGCCGGGCTACGCGGTGCGGCGGGCCTACGGGGTGCGGCGCGCCTCGGCGATCCGGCGGGAGATCTCGTCCGGGCGGACCGGACGGCCGAAGTGCCAGCCCTGCGCCCAGTCGCAGCCCATCTGCCGCAGCCGCTCGGCGTCCGCGCCGCTCTCCACCCCTTCGGCGGTCACGGTCAGGCCGAGCGTGTGGGCCAGCGAGACCAGCCCGCTGACGATCCGCCAGCCGGTGTGCGCGTCCTTGGTCGGATCGTGCAGGTCGCCGACGAAGGAGCCGGCGATCTTCAGGCAGGAGACCGGCAGGTCCCGCAGGTAGGCCAGGTTGGACCAGCCGGTACCGAAGTCGTCCACCGCCAGCGAGACGCCCAGGTCGCGTACGCCGTGCAGGGCCTTCAGCGCCTCGTCCTCGGGGCCCACCACGGTGGACTCGGTGATCTCCAACTGGAGCTTGCCCGGCGGCAGTCCGGTCTTCCGCAGGATCCGTTCGACATCGGTGACCAGCCCGGCGTTCCGGGCCTGCCGGACCGCCAGGTTGACGTTGATCTGCGGTGCGTCCGGGCCGAACTCCCGCACCCAGTCGGTGGCCTGGCGGCAGGCCTGCTCCAGCACCCAGCGGCCGAGCGGCATGATCAGGCCGGTCTCCTCGGCTACCCCGATGAACTCGTCCGGGCCGAGCACCCCCAGCTGCGGGTGCCGCCAGCGCACCAGCGCCTCGACCGCGACCAGCGAGCCGTCGGCCAGCGAGCAGAGCGGCTGGTAGTCGATGAAGAACTCGCCCCGGTCCAGCGCGGCGGGCATCCGCACCGACACCGCGTACCGGCTGACCGCGCGGGCGTTCTCCTTCGGGTCGAACAGCGTCCAGCGGCCGCGCCCGGCCTCCTTGGCCCGGTACAGCGTGAGGTCGGCGGCCCGGACCGCGGCGCCCGGCGTGGTGGTGGCCACCCGGCGCTCCAGCACGCCGACGCTGGCGCCGACCGCCAGCGAGTGGTCGCCGACCTGCACCGGCCTGGCCAGCGCGGCCAGCACCGTCTTGGCGGCCGCCACCGCCTCCTGCTCGCCCCGGCAGTCCTCCAGCAGCACCACGAACTCGTCGCCGCCGAGCCGGGCCACCAGGTGGCCGAGCGGGGTCAGCGCGGTCTCGAGCCGCTGCGCGACGGCGGCCAGCAGCTGGTCGCCGGTGTCGTGGCCGAGGCTGTCGTTGACCACCTTGAAGCCGTCCAGGTCCACGTAGCAGAGGCCGAACCTGGCCCCGGGCTCCGGCTCCTCGAACAGCTTCTCCAGCCGCTCGAAGAAGGCCACCCGGTTGGGCAGCCCGGTCAGCGGGTCGTGGGTGGCCTGGTGCCGCAACCGCTCCTGCAGCCGGTACCGGTCGGTGATGTCCTCCAGCATGGCCACCTGGTAGAGCGGCACGCCCTCGTCGTCCCGGATCAGCGAGACGGTCAGGTGGGTCCAGACCACCTCGCCGTCCTGCCGGTAGTACGGCTTGTCGAACTGGAAGTACTCCCGGCGCCCGGCGATCAGGTCCTCGTACGCCTCCCAGACGCCCGGGGTGTCCTCGGGGTGCACCAGCTCGTCCACCCGACGGCCCGTCATGTCCATCGAACCGGTGCCGAAGATCTCGCCGAGCGCCCGGTTGACCGAGATGATCTTGCCTTCGGTGTCCCCGATGCCGATCCCGATCGCGGCGCTCTCGAACAGCGCGCGGAACTTGTTCTCCGACTCCCGCAGCGCCTTCTCCACCTCCCGCCGGGCGGTGTCGGCGGCCAGCCGGATCGCCTCCTGCTCACGCAGGGTCCGCTCCCGCAGGGCCTCCGCCCAGCCCGCCGCGAAGGCGCCGGACAGCGCCGGGCCCCGGCCGTCGCCGACCGGGCCGAGCTGGAGCAGCTCGACCGCCCTGGCCAGTACGGCCGGGTCGGTGAAGTGCGCGTCCACCAGCTGGGCGCCGGCCCGCCCGGCCAGCTCGGGCCGGAACGGATCCTCGTGCTGGGCCCGGTGCAGCAGTACGGCCGTCCGGGACACCAGGCGGCTCAGGATGCCCGGGTGCACGGCCATGCCGTGGCCACCGCGCAGCAACCGCTCCCACTCCTGGTGGAACCAGGTGGGAGCGTCCACCCGGCCCTCCCCGTCCGACCCTGCGGTCACGGCAGCAGTCCGACGCCTGCCAGGCCGGTCATCCGCTCGGGGTGCGGACCGACCGACTCCGGGTCCTCGGGACGCCACTCGGGCAGGAAGACCAGGCCGGGTTCGAGCAGCTCGAACCCGTCGAACAAGGGGGTGATCGCCGCGCGGTTGCGCATCGTGATCGGGGTCGGGGTGCGCCTGTACAGGTCCTGGTGGGCCCCGGCCTGGTCCGGCCGGCCCTCCAGCGAGGCGTGGCAGACCACCAGCGCGCTGCCCGGCGGCAGCGCGTCCCGGAGCACCCGCACCAGCCGGTACGGGTCGTCCTCGTCGGAGATGAAGTGCAGCACCGAGACCATCAGCAGGGCAACCGGTTCACCCGCCGCCAGCAGCGCGGCCACCTCGGGCCGGGCGAGCAGGTCCTCGACCTGGCGCAGGTCGGCCTCGACCACCACGCTCTGCGGGTCGTCCTTGAGCAGCAGGCGGCTGTGCGCGACCGCGATCGGGTCGTGGTCCACGTAGACCACCTGGCTGTCCGGATTCACCGCCCTGGCCACCTCGTGCACCGGGCCGAAGGTCGGTATGCCGGAGCCGATGTCCAGGAAGCGGCTGACGCCCTGTTCGGCGAGGTGCTGCACGGCCCGGCGCAGGAAGGCCCGGTTGGCCCGCATGATGGCGGGCAGCTCGGGCCAGAACTCCATCGCCTTCCGAGCCATCGCCCGGTCGACCTCGAAGTTGTGGGAGCCGCCGAGGTAGTAGTCGTACACCCGCGCCGCGTTCGGCTTCTCGGTATCAGTGCCGGCGGGGACCCAGTTCGCTTGCTGCATGGAGGCATCCCTACCGGAGCTGGAGTGGACTACAAAACATGAGGATCTTCCTATCATCGCCTGTCCCCTGCAAGYAGTGAAACCCATGAGACTGCTGTGACGGAAGGGGCTCGCTGGCCGACGGGGCGCCGTTCCGGGCCGGGCGGGCGAGAATGGGACCCTCATGGCTGGACCCATCGAGGACTACGCGCTCCTCGGAGACCTGCAGACCGCCGCCCTGGTCGGCCGGGACGGATCGGTCGACTGGCTGTGCCTGCCCCGCTTCGACTCCCCCAGCTGCTTCGCCGGACTGCTCGGCACCGACCGGCACGGCGGCTGGCGGCTGGCCCCCAGTACCGGCGGCCCGTGCACCGAACGCCGCTACCACCCGGCCAGCCTGGTGCTGGAGTCCGTCTGGCACACCCCCACCGGTTCCGTCCGGGTCACCGACTTCATGCCCCGGCGGGACCGGCTGCCCCGGCTGGTGCGGATCGTCGAGGGCCTCTCGGGCACCGTCCGGATCCGCGGCGAGCTGCGGCTGCGGTTCAACCACGGCCGGATCGAGCCCTGGGTGCGCCGCACCGACCACCACCGGATCGCGGTGGCCGGGCCCGACTCCGCCTGGCTCCGGGTGCCCACCGGCGTGCACACCTGGGGCGAGGACGGTGCGACCGTCTCCGAGTTCACCGTGCGGCCGGGCGAGCAGGTCCCGTTCGTGCTGACCTGGCAGCCCTCGCACCGCACCGACACCCCCCGGGTGGACCCGGCCGAGCTGCTGAGCCGCACCCTGGCCGGCTGGCAGTCCTGGGCCGACGGCCTGCGCTACCAGGGCCCGTACCGCGAGCAGGTGCTGCGCTCGCTGATCACACTCAAGGCGCTCACCTACGACCCGACCGGCGGCATCGTGGCCGCCCCGACCGCCTCGCTGCCCGAACATCCGGGCGGGGAACGCAACTGGGACTACCGGTTCTGCTGGCTGCGGGACTCCAGCATGACGCTGGCCGCGCTGCTGCGCGGCGGCTTCCGGGACGAGGCGGCGGCCTGGCGCAAGTGGCTGCTGCGGGCCATCGCGGGCGACCCGGGCGACCTCCAGGCGGTGTACGGGGTGGCCGGCGAGCGCACCCTGCCGGAGACCTCGGCCGACTGGCTGCCCGGCTACCGCGACTCCACCCCGGTCCGGTTCGGCAACGCGGCCGTCCGGCAGCTCCAACTCGACGTCTACGGCGAGGTGCTGGACACCCTCGAGCTCGCCTACCGGGCGGGCATCCCGATGGAGCGCAAGGTCTGGGGGCTGCTCCGCAGCCTGATGGACTTCCTCGCCCTGCACTGGCGCGAACCGGACGAGGGACTGTGGGAGGTCCGGGGCTGCCGACGGCAGTTCGTGCACTCCAAGGTGATGGTCTGGGTGGCCGCCGACCGCGCCGTCCGGCTCGCCGAGGCCACCGGGCTGCCCGCCCCGGTGCAGCAGTGGCGGACCCTGCGTGACACCGTGCACGCCGAGGTCTGCGAGCACGGCTACGACGCCCGCCGCGGGATCTTCGTCCAGTCGTACGGCGCCGAGGAGTTGGACGCCGCCACGCTGTTCATCGCCAAGTCCGGTTTCCTGCCGCCCGACGACCCTCGGCTGGTGCGCACCGTGGACGCCGTCCGGACCGAGCTGGACCAGGACGGCTTCGTCCGCCGCTACCGGGCCGCCCCCGACACCGACGGGCTGCCGGGGACCGAAGGGGCCTTCCTGGCCTGCTCGTTCTGGCTGGCCGACGCACTTGCCCTGACCGGACGGCGGGCCGAGGCCAGGGAACTGTTCGAGCGCTCGCTGGCAGTGGCCAACGACCTGGGTCTGCTGGCCGAGGAGTACGATCCGGTCTCCGGCCGCCAACTCGGCAACGCCCCACAGGCGTTCACCCATGTCGCGCTGGTGAACACCGCGTTCGGGCTGGCCGACGGCGAAGCGGCCGACCCCACCGCCGTGGGATCGGCCGCCGCTCACTGAACCGCCGTCAGCTGGTGGCGGTGCAGCTCAGGGTCGGGACGCCGTTGCTGCCCGAGTAGTTGGCGCCGAAGCCGAAGCCGGTGCTGCCACCGGCCGCCACGGTGCCGTTGTAGCCGAGGTTGGTGACCGCGACCGCCGTACCGCTCTGGGTGACGCTGCCGTTCCAGAGGTTGGTGATCTGCTGGTTGCCGCCCCAGGTCCAGGTGACCTTCCAGGACTTGGTGGGCACGGTGCCGGTGTTGGTCACCGTGACATCGGCGTTGAAGCCGGAGCCCCAGTCGTTGCTCACCTTGTAGGTCGCGGCGCAGCCCGCGTTCCCGCCGCCACCACCGGTCTGGGTGGTGACGCTCAGCGCGGCCGAGGCCGCCGAGACGTTACCGGCCGCGTCGCGGGCCTTGACCGTGTAGCTGTAGGCCGTGGCTGCCGTCAGACCGCTGTCGGCGTACGAGGTGGTGGTCGAGGTGCCGACCTGCACACCGTTACGGAAGACCTGGTAACCCGTCACACCGACGTTGTCGGTCGAAGCGGTCCAGCCCAGGGTCGCACCGGAGGCGGTGACGTTGCTCGCGACCAGCCCGGCCGGGACGGAAGGAGCGGTGGTGTCGCCGGTACCGGCCGAGGTGGTGACGCTCAGCGCGGCGGAGGCCGCCGAGACGTTGCCGGCCGCGTCGCGGGCCTTGACCGTGTAGCTGTACGCGGTCGAGGCGGTCAGGCCACTGTCCGTGTAGGAGGTGGTGGTCGAGGTGCCGACCTGCACACCGTTACGGAAGACCTGGTAACCCGTCACACCGACGTTGTCGGTCGAAGCGGTCCAGCCCAGGGTCGCACCGGAGGCGGTGACGTTGCTCGAGGCGAGCGCGGTCGGAGCGGTCGGAGCGACGGTGTCGCCGGTGCCGCCGCCGACCGGCGGGTAGGCGTTCTGGAGCAGCTGGCGGAACTGGGCGGAGAACCAGGTGCCGGCCAGCGGCGAGTCCGGCAGCGCGCCGGACATGTTGTTGTTGTTGCGCGGGTTGCCGGTGTACGTGGGGTCGCACATCCGGTCGAAGCCCTTGCCCTGGTCGTTCGCGATCTCCTTGCTCGCGCCGTCCGACTCACCCGGAGGCTTCACCCAGACGTAGGCGTCGATGCCCGGCTCGGGCGCCGCGGTCGGCCGCTCGCCGAGGCCCGCACCGGACTGGTTGCACCAGTTGCCGGTCTGGAACCGGCGGTCGAGGCGGCCACCGTCCACGTACGCGTCACCGCTGGTCTGCGGGCCGGGACCGGTCGGACGGTTGGCGCCGCCCCAGCCGTTGCGGGAGGTGTCGATCAGCATGCCGACGTTCGACTGGAAGCCGACCTCGACCGCCTTGGCCCGGAACGCCTGGGCGTACGACAGCTCGTCGACGTAGCGGTTCCAGTCCACCCACTTGGAGGTGCCCCGGATCGACTGGCCACCGACCGTGTCGTTGATGGTGAAGTAGGGCTCCTTCAACGTCGAGTAGTTGGCGGTGTTCACCACGAAGCCGTGCACGTTGGCGGCGGTGGAGCCGGAGGCGTTGGCGGCCTGGTAGAGCAGGCTCGCGGTGGGGCCGAAGTTGGAGTCCCAGCCCAGCCAGCCGTGGTGCCCGGCATCGATGTAGTTGTAGACGTTGGAGATCGCGCCCAGCTTGTTCAACGCGTAACCGACGCCGGCCACGTAGTTGCCGTTGGCCTTCATCACGTCACAGGTCGGGGTGGCGGTGGCGGTGCCGCCCGCGTTGGTGATCAGGTTCGGCAGCGAGTCGAGCTCGATCGTGGTGACGATCCGCAGGTTCGCGTAGGCCGGGTCGGCCAGGATCGCGGCGATCGGGTCGATGAACTCGGTCTTGTAGCGGCCGATCTCGGTCGGGCCGAGCTCACCGTTGGACGACAGCGCGGCGCAGTCGCGGCCGGGCAGGTCGTAGATGACCACCTGGAAGACGAACGGCTTGCCCGCGGCGTTGGCCTGGCTGACGGCGGAGTTCAGGTGCGCCCGCAGGCCCATCGAGCTGCTCGAGCCGTTGATCGCGGCGATCCGGTCCAGCCAGACGTAGGTCGGCTGGTTGGAGACGGCCGAACCGCCCGGCTCGGCTGCGGCGTTGGCGGCCCACTCGGGGTTCACGTAGACGCCGGCGCCGACATAGGGGTTGTCGACCTTGGGGGTCGCGGCGTGCGCTGTGCTCGCCATCGGAAGCAGGGTTGCCGCGCCGAGAGCGGTCGCGAGGGCGACCGTTCGGAGGCGACGGAGGAGCTGTCCTGACACGTGCGGATTCCTTTCGGGTGGGGGAAATCCGGTGGGGCTGGGGTAACGGAGAAGCTCAACCAACTGTGGGAGCGCTCCCACATGACTGGAGCGGACTGACACCACGGGAAGGGCTGGTGGGGTGCGGTGGCGCCGGTCCGACTCGGCGGGTGGATGACTCCCCGCATCTCAGGGCGGCCCCTGAGCTCACGGCATATCAACCCATGAAGGCGCTGAGGCGTCAAGCATTCTGACCGACTTCAGTAAGTGAACACGGCGCTTCCCATGGGAGCGCTCCCGAAACGGAGTTGACGGTGTCTCATGAGAACCTCGGGGTCCCACCACCTCGGAGGCCGCCTGATGACCGCCCGCCCCAGGATCGACGACCGGCAGCGCCGCGCCCGCCTGGCGACCCGTCAACTCCTCGCCCCCGCCCACCGGGCCGACGCCCCCGAGCAGGTCGTCGAGGCGCTGGTGGCCCTGCACGCCACCGACCCCGCCACCGTCTTCCTGTCCACCGCCGCCCGGCTGGCCCGGCCCGAACCGGCCGATCTGGAACGGGCGTTGTACCAGGACGAGACCCTGCTGCGGATGCACGGCATGCGGCACACGCTGTTCGTCGTCCCGGCCGACCTCGCCCCGGTGGTGTACGCCTCCAGCACCCGCAAGGTGGCCGAGAAGGAGCGGCGCGGGCTGCTCGCCTTCGCCGCCGAGGGCGGCTTCGACGCCGACTGGCTGGCCGGGGTGCAGCGCCGCACACTGGCCGCCCTGGCCGGGGCCGGCCAAGCCACCGGCAGCCAACTGGGCGAGCTGGTCCCCGAGTTGCGCGAGTCGATCACGGTCGCGGTCGGCAAGCCGTACCAGGCGCAGCAGACCATCGGGGTGCGGCTGCTCCGGGTGCTCGGGATGGAGAACGAGATCGTCCGCGGCCGCCCGGTCGGCGGCTGGACCAGCGGACAGCACCGCTGGGCGGTTCGGGGCGCCCTGCCGGCCCTCCCGCCGGCCGAGGCCCAGGCGGAACTGACCCGCCGTTGGCTGACCACCTTCGGTCCTGCCACCACCGAGGACGTCCGGTGGTGGACGGGCTGGGGCGTCCGCGAGGTCAGGGCGGCACTCACCGCCTGCGGTGCGGTGGCCGTCGACCTCGACTGCGGTCCGGGCCACACCCTCCCGGACGACCTCGACCCGCTGCCGGAGCCCGCCCCGTGGGCCGCCCTGCTCCCGTCGCTCGACCCCACCCCGATGGGCTGGCAGCAGCGCGACTGGTACCTGCCCGCTGCCCACCGCACCGACCTGATCGACCGCTCCGGCAACATCGGCCCCACCGTCTGGTGGAACGGCCGCGTGGTCGGCGGGTGGGCCCAGCACGCCGACGGCGGCCTCCGCTGGGAGGCCCTCGAACCCCTCCCCCGCGAGGCCACCACCGCCATCGACGCCGAGGCCGACCGTCTCACCCGCTGGCTCGGCCCGGCCCGGGTCACCCCGCGCTTCCGGACTCCACTGGAGCGCCGCCTGACGGGGTGACCCGACGTCACCTTCCCGGGCCCCGAAATACCGGTGGTCCCCGCTGGTGACCACCGGGCAGCATGGGGCGCATGGTGACAGTGGGAACAGTGACGGACCAGGACTGGCAGACCCTGCGGGCGGTACGCCTGCGCGCGCTGGAGCAGAACCCGGAGGCGTTCGGCTCGACGCTCGAACGCGAGCAGGACCAGCCGGCGGAGTACTGGCGCCGACGGATCGCGGCCGGGGTCTGGTTCATCGCCTGGGACGGCCCGGAGCCCGTCGGTCTGGCCTCGGCCGTCACCTCCCTGACGGGGCATCAGCTCAACGCGATGTGGGTCGACCCGGCCCGGCGCGGGCGCGGCGTGGGCGACGCCCTGGTGGCCGCCGTGCTCGACCGGGCCCGCGCCGAGGGGGCCGCCACCGTCTCGCTGACCGTGGGCGAGGACAACGCCGCGGCCCGGAGTCTCTACCTGCGCGCCGGTTTCCGGCCGACCGGCGCACGCGGGCCGCACCCCCGCGACCCCGGGCGATGGCACGAACAGCTCCGGGCCCGGCTGCTGCCGGACGGCTGCGAGATCTCCACCGATCCGGCCCGGCTGGACGCCGCGCTGGTCCACCGGTGGCTGTCGGAGGACACCTACTGGGCACTCGGCCGGTCCCGGGAGAAGCAGGACCTGGCCATCGCCGGCTCGCTCAACTTCGGGGTGTACGACTCCGCCACCGGCACCCAGCTCGGCTACGCCCGGGTGGTCACCGACCTGGCCACCTTCGCCTGGCTCTGCGACGTCTACATCGCGCCCACCGCCCGGGGCCGGGGTCTGGGCACCGCCCTGGCCGCCGCCGTCCGGGACCACCTCGCGCCGTACGAGCTGCGCCGCGTGCTGCTCTCCACCGGCGACGCCCACCAGGTCTACGCCCGGGTCGGCTTCGAGCCGCTGGCGAGCCCGGAGAAGTGGATGATCCTCGAGGCGGCCCCGAAGCCGGCCCCGGCCGGGCTAGCCGGGGAACAGCCAGCGGCGCAGCACCCGGGTGGCGACCGGGAGGGCGAGGTAGGTCATCAGGGCGCTGATCACCGGGGCCAGGATGAGTGAGCGGGCCAGCACCGGCAGGGTGGCCAGGTGCGGGGTGAGGTAGAAGTTCGCGGTGGTGGTGAGCGGGGCGATCGCCAGCGTGGAGGCGACGGCCATCTTCCAGCGCGGGGCCGGCGTGCGCCGGGCGCCGGCCGCAGTGGTGGCGAACCAGCCCTCCATGCCGAGCAGTTCGCGCCGGGCCACCTCGACGTGGTGGCCGTCGGCCTCGGCGAAGCAGGCAGCCCGGGCCGGCGAGAGCTGCCAGGCGCGGAACGAGTCGGCGTCCTGGAACGACAGCAGCAGGTGCCACGGGTCGTCCGGGCCGGCCGGGCGCAGCAGCCCGGTACCCAGGTTGCCGGGGTGGTCGGCGGCCGCGCCCAGGATGGACTTCGCCCAGACCTCGAACCGCTCCTCGTGCCCCGGGTCGACCCGTCGGGCCACGAAGAGGGTGACCTCTTCCCCGTTCTCCCCGTCCGGTACGTCCGTGCTCATGGTTCTCCGCCCATTGGTCCGCCCGCAGCCTATGCGGCGGCAGCGCCGGGAGTGAAGCCCTGACGGGTCGTCCACCGACACAGTCCCGGCCCGGCCGGACGACCGCCCTGTAGGCGGTTCCGCCAAGCCGGTCACACTCCGTCACCCGGGATCGGCCGGTGGCGATTGGCCGGATCCGAATCCGGATTGGCGTGTTCTGTTCGGCACCGAGGTTTGTTCCATTGCAGACTGAGCAGGAACCTCCGGGCCTCGAATCACTACCCAAGGAATGGTGAGTCCGGTGATACCCCTACGTCCCAACTCAGCGCCCGCTCAGACCGCACCGCAGCAGCAGGCGGTGGAGACACCGCTCCCGCTGACCGAATCGGCCGCACTGAGCCATCTGGCCGGAATCTGTTTCAAGATCGGACCTCCCCGGCTGATCGGGGTGGAAGCCGAGTGGTTCGTCCACGACGGCGACTGTCCGGAGTCACCGGTCGACCCGCGTCGCCTGGCCGACGCACTAGCCGCACTTCCCACCCACCAGAATCCGGGTGACCCCGCCCCCCTGCTTCCCTCGGGCACCGGTCTCACCTACGAACCGGGCGGACAGGTCGAGCTCAGCTCCCCGCCCGCCGCCGACCCCGAAGAGTGTGCCGACACCATGCTGCGGGATCAGGCCACCCTCCGCGCCGCCCTCGCCGCCCACCGTTTACGGCTCACCGGCAGCGGCACCGATCCACTCGGCCGCGAACGCCTGATGCGGCTCGACCACCCCCGCTACCTGGCGATGGAGCAGCACTTCGACCGGATCGGCCCGTGGGGCCGGGTCATGATGACCGGCACCGCCTCCGCCCAGGTCTGCGTGGACGCGGGCACCGGCACCGGGACGCACGGCTTCACCCGGCGCTGGCAGCTGGCCCACCGCCTCGGCCCGGTCCTGGTGGCCGCCTTCGCCAACTCACCCCTGCTGGACGGCCGGCCGACCGGCTACCGGTCCACCCGTCAGCTGGTCTGGTCCCGGATGGACCCGAGCCGCACCCTGGCCCCCGGTTTCGCCGGTGACCCGCGCGAGCGCTGGGCCGAGTACGTGCTGGACGCCGAGGTGCTCTGTGTCCGCCGCCCGGACGGGCTGCCGTGGACCGCCCCGGCCGGGCTGACCTTCCGCGGCTGGCTGCGGGGGGCGGGCGAGCGGCCGCCGACCATGGCCGACCTGGAGTACCACCGCACCACCCTCTTCCCACCCGTACGGCCGCGCGGGCACCTGGAGCTGCGCATGATCGACGCCCAGCCGGGCGAGGGCTGGCAGGTGCCGCTGGCCCTGGTCGGCGCGCTGCTGGACGACCCGGTGGCGGCCGAGGCCGCCGAGGAGGCGCTCGAACCGCTGGGCACCCCGGCCTACCGGGACCGCCACCCGCCACGCACCGAGCTGTGGCACCGGGCGGCCACCCTGGCGCTGGGCGACCCGCAGCTCCGCCGGGCCGCGCTGGCCTGCTTCGGCGCCGCCGACCAGGCGCTCGCCCGCCGGGAGCAGACCCGTGGCGGTCCGTCCCGGCTGCGGAGCGCGCTGGCCGACTTCGCCGAGCGCTACCCGGCCCGTGGCCGCTGCCCCGCCGACGACCAGTTGGACGCCCTGCGCACCGGCGCCCTTCCCCATGCCCTGGAGACCGCAGCATGCTGAACACCGACCACCGCGAGGCCGACGCCGTCCGTGAGCGGGTCGCCACCGAGCTGCTCGCCGCCCGCGAGCGCACCGCCGGACTCACCGCGCTGGACGACCACGACCTGACCGCCCAGCACTCCCCGCTGATGTCCCCGCTGGTCTGGGACCTCGCCCACATCGGCAACCAGGAGGAGCTCTGGCTGCTCCGCAACGTCGGCGGCCGGGAGCCGATGCGGCCCGAGATCGACCCGCTCTACGACGCCTTCGAGCACCCGCGGGCCGAGCGCCCCAAGCTGCCGCTGCTGCCGCCGAAGGAGGCCCGCGCGTACGCCCACGAGGTGCGCGGACGGGTGCTCGACCTGCTCGCCACCACCCCGCTGGACGGCGAACTCCCGCTGGTCCGGGACGGTTTCGCCTTCGGCATGATCGTCCAGCACGAGCAGCAGCACGACGAGACCATGCTGATCACCCATCAGCTCCGCAAGGGTCAGGGCGCGCTGACCGCCCCGCCGCCACCGGCCACCGCGACCGGGCCGCTGCCCACCGAAGTCCTGGTCCCCGGCGGCCCGTTCACCATGGGCACCGACACCGAGCCGTGGTCGCTGGACAACGAGCGCCCGGCCCACCAGGTGGAGGTGCCCGCCTTCCATCTGGACACCACCCCGGTGAGCAACGGCGCGTACCAGCAGTTCATCGCCGACGGCGGCTACGACAACCCGCGCTGGTGGACCACCGAGGGCTGGGCGCACCGGCAGCAGGCCGGGCTGTTCGCGCCGCTTTTCTGGAGCCGGGACGGCGGGCAGTGGCTGCGCCGCCGGTTCGGCGCGGTGGAGCCGGTGCCGGCCGACGAGCCGGTGCTGCACGTCAGTTGGTACGAGGCGGACGCGTACGCCCGCTGGGCCGGGCGGCGGCTGCCGACCGAGGCCGAGTGGGAGAAGGCGGCCCGGCACGACCCGGCCACCGGCCGCTCCCGCCGCTACCCCTGGGGCGACCAGGAGCCCGCCGCCGAGCTGGCCAACCTGGGCCAGCGGCACCTCCAGCCCGCGCCGGTCGGCAGCTACCCCGAGGGTGAATCCGCGCACGGTGTCCGGCAGTTGATGGGCGACGTGTGGGAGTGGACGGCGAGCGACTTCACCCCCTACCCGGGCTTCCGGGCCTGGCCGTACCAGGAGTACTCGGAGGTCTTCTTCGGCCCCGAGTACAAGGTGCTGCGCGGTGGCTGCTTCGCCGCCGCACCGGTCGCCAGCCGGGGCACCTTCCGGAACTGGGACTACCCGATCCGGCGGCAGATCTTCGCCGGCTTCCGGACCGCGCGCGACGGCGAGGCGGGCTGATGTGCCGCCATCTCGCTTATCTGGGCACGCCGGTGACGCTGAACGAGCTGCTGGTGGCACCACCGGCCGGGCTGTACCGGCAGTCCTGGGCTCCCCGGTTGCAGCAGTACGGCACGGTCAACGTGGACGGCTTCGGCGTCGGCTGGTACGCCGAGGGTGACCCGGTCCCGGCCAGGTACCGCAGGGCCGGGCCGATCTGGGCCGACGAGGGCTTCACCGACCTGGCCAGGGTGGTGCGTTCGGGCGCGGTGCTGGCGGCCGTCCGGTCCGCCACCGCCGGGTGTGCGGCGGGCGAGGCGGCGGCTGCTCCGTTCGCGGCCGACCAGTGGCTGTTCAGCCACAACGGCGCGCTGCCCGGGTGGCCGGACGGGCTGGCCGGGCTGGCGGCCCTGCTGCCGCCCGCCGAGCTGCTGCGGCTCACCGCGCGCACCGACTCGGCCCTGCTCTGGGCGCTCGCCCTGCACCACCTGCGGGACGGCGCCGGGCTGGACGAGGCGCTGACCGCGACCGTGCACGAGGCTGCCAAGCACACCGACGGGCGGATCAACCTGCTGCTCACCGACGGCACTTCGGTCGCCGCGACCAGCTGGGGCGACACGCTCTGCTACCGGACCGGCCCCGGCTCGGTGCTGGTCGCCTCGGAGCCCTCCGACGACCTGCCGGACTGGCGGCACCTGCCGGACCGTTCGCTGCTGCTCGCGGATGTCCACGGTGTGACCGTCTCCTCTCTCAACTGAATTCAACTGACCGATCGAGCAAGGGAATACTGCTGTGAGGGCCTACGAGCTGACCCGTCTGCTGGCCGCCGACCACTTCAGTCACGCGCTACGGCACGACGTACGCAGCGGTCTGACGGCGAGTCCGAAGTCGCTGCCGCCGAAGTGGTTCTACGACGCCCGGGGCAGCGAGCTGTTCGAGGAGATCACCCGGCTGCCGGAGTACTACCCGACCCGGGCCGAGCGGGAGATCCTGACCGACCGGGCCGCCGAGATCGCGGCCGCCACCGGGGCCCGCACCCTGGTCGAACTGGGCTCGGGCTCCTCGGAGAAGACCCGGCTGCTGCTCGACGCGCTGCGCGACTTCGGCACCCTGCGGACGTACGTTCCGGTGGATGTCAGCGAGAGCGCACTGGCGGCCGCCGCCGAGGCGCTCACCGTCGACTACCCGGAGCTGACCACGCACGCGGTGGTCTCCGACTTCACCCAGCGGCTCGGCCTGCCGCCGGGCCAGGGCCCGCGTCTGGTGGTCTTCCTGGGCGGCACCCTGGGCAACCTGCTGCCGGCCGAGCGCGCGGTCTTCCTGCGCGAGCTGCGCGAGGCGATGGAGCCGGGCGACACCCTGCTGCTCGGCACCGACCTGGTGAAGGACCCGGACACGCTGGTCGCGGCGTACGACGACGCGGCCGGGGTGACCTCGGCCTTCAACAAGAACGTGCTCAACGTGCTGAACCGGGAGCTGGGCGGCGACTTCGACCCGGAGCTCTTCGACCACGTGGCGCTCTGGGACGCCGAGCAGGAGTGGATCGAGATGCGGCTGCGTTCCCGGGTGGCCCAGACCGTCAAGATCCGCGAGCTGGACCTGCCGGTGCACTTCGAGCGCGGCGAGGAGCTGCGGACCGAGATCTCGGCGAAGTTCCGCCGCGAGCGGGTGGCGGCGGAACTGAGCGCGGCCGGGCTGGAGCTGTCGGCCTGGTGGACCGACCGGGCCGGCCGGTTCGGGCTCTCGCTCTCGACCCTCTGAGAATCTGACCGTGCGGGGCCTCACGCTGCGGCGTGGGGCCCCGTTCCGCGCGCACCTTAGCGGCTGATCACACCGGAGTGGGCAGGATTCACTCACTCCGCGCGCCCGGAACATCACCTCCGGTACCCATGTCGGTGGGAGGGATGTGTCCTTGATCTTCAGTCGGCTCCGCACCCGCAAGTCCGCCAGGCTCGTCACCGTCTCGACCGCCACGGTCGCCCCGGGCTGCCCGTACACCGGCATCCCGGCAACGCCTGAACCTTCCACGGCACCTGACGGATCGTTGGCCGGGCAGGCCGTCGCCTTCGTCCGGCAGTTCCACCAGGAGCGGCCCGGCGCGGGCGATCCGGCGCCGAGGGTCCGTCAGGTGCTCGCCGAGATCGAGCGCACCGGCACGTACGAGCACACCGCCGAGGAGCTGGCCTTCGGCGCCCGGGTGGCCTGGCGGAACTCCGCCCGCTGCATCGGCCGCCTCTACTGGCGCAGCCTGGTGGTCCGCGACCGGCGCCACGTCGACTCCCCCGACGGGATCGCCGAGGAGTGCTTCGAGCACCTGCGCACGGCCACCAACGGCGGCCGGATCCGCCCGGTGATCACGGTCTTCGCCCCCGACCGCCCCGACCGCCCCGCCCCGCGGATCGTCAACCAGCAGCTGGTCCGCTACGCGGGCCACCCCTCCGGGGCGGGTGACCCGGCCGGAGCCGTACTGGCCGTCCAGGCCCGGGAGTTGGGCTGGAAGGGCGGCGAGGAGCGGTTCGAGGTACTGCCGCTGATGATCCGTCGGCGGGACGAGGACGAGCCGCAGTGGTACGAGGTGCCGGAGGACGCGGTGCTCGAGGTACCGCTGCGCCACCCCGAGCACGCCTGGTTCGCCGAGCTCGGCCTGCGCTGGTACGCGGTGCCCGCGATCAGCGACATGGCGCTGGAGATCGGCGGCATCCGGTACCCGTCGGCCCCGTTCAACGGCTGGTACATGGGCACCGAGATCGGCGCCCGCAACCTGGCCGACGCCGACCGCTACGACCAACTCCCGGTGGTGGCCGCCCGCCTGGGCCTCGACACCACCTCCGAACGCACCCTCTGGCGGGACCGCGCCCTGGTCGAGCTCAACATCGCCGTCCTGCACTCCTTCCAGGAGGCGGGCGTCACGATGGCCGACCACCACACCGAGTCCGAGCGCTTCCTCAAGCACATCGCCCAGGAGGAGCGCCTGGGCCGCCGCACCCCGACCGACTGGAGCTGGATCGTCCCGCCCGTCTCCGGCGGCCTCACCCCGGTCTACCACCGCTACTACGACCCGGTGGACCCGGACCTCCGCCCGGCCTTCCTCCCCCGCTGACCCGAGGTCCGTGCCTACCCTGGAGGTCACCGGCGCGAGGAGGCACGATGCCCGGGATCGCCCTGAAGACCGCGAGGCTGCGGGAGGGTCTCGCGCTCCCGTACGCCGAGGTGGGCGCGCCGGGCAGCACGCCGGTCGTGTTCGTGCACGGGTGGGGGGACACCTGGCGCACCTTCGAGCCGCTGCTGCGGCGGCTGCCCGCCGGACTGCACGCGTACGCCCTCACCCAGCGCGGGCACGGTGACGCCGACCGGCCGCCCGACGGCTACGCCCCCGCCGAGCTGGCCGAGGACCTGCTCGCCTTCCTGGACACCGTCGGTCTCGGCCGGGCGATCCTGGTCGGCGGCTCCAGTGGCGGGGTGCAGGCCAGGATCCTGGCCGGACGGCACCCCGACCGGGTCGCCGGGCTGGTGCTGCTCGGGGTGCCCGCCACCCTCGCCGACAAGCCCAAGGCCCGCGAGGTCCGGGCGCTCGTGCAGGAGCTGCGCGATCCGGTCGGGCGGGAGTTCGCCGCGGCGTTCAGCAGCGGCCTGACCGACGGCGGCGTGGACCCGGACTTCCTGCAGTCCATGATCACCGAGAGCCTGAAGGCACCGGCCCGGGTCTGGCGGGACACCATGCTCGGCCTCCTCGACACCGACCTGCGGGCCACCCTCGACGGGATCTCGGCACCGACGCTGGTCGTCTGGGGCGATCACGACGACCTGCTGCCCCGCTCCGACCAGCAGGTGATCCTGGACGCGATCCCCGGCGCAAGCCTGATCATCCATCAGGGCGCCGGACACCTCGTGTACTGGGAACACCCCGACGAGGTGACCCGCGACATCGCCGCGTTCGCCGCGCAGGTCACGGGCCCCGCCTGACGGACTGTCCGCCGAACGGGGTGCACCACCGCACGTACGGCGCAGTTCCGTTCGCGCCGCCCGGCGCGGTTTCCCAGACTCGGTTGCGGGGGTGAGCTCGAACTGAGAGGCATTTCCCTATGAAGCTCGGTCTTCGTCGCATCGCGGTAGCGACCGCTGCAGTGTCCATCGGCCTCGGCATGGCCTCCTGCGGCAGCGCCAAACAGTCCACCGGCACCTCCACCGGCACCTCCACGGGAACGGCAGCGGCCGGCCCCATCAAGATCGGCCTGCTGCTGCCGGAGACCAAGACCACCCGGTATGAGCAGTTCGACCGGCCACTGATCGAGGCGAAGATCAAGGAGCTGGCGCCGGACGCCCAGATCGACTACTACAACGCGAACGAGAACGCGACGACGCAGCAGACCCAGGTCGACACCGCGCTCACCAAGGGCGACAAGGTACTGATCCTGGACGCGGTGGACTCCAAGTCCATCCAGTCCTCGGTGCAGAAGGCGCACGACGCCGGCGTCAAGGTGATCGCCTACGACCGGCTAGCCCAGGGGCCGGTCGACGCGTACGTGTCGTTCGACAACAACAAGGTCGGCCAGCTCCAGGGCGAGGCCCTGGTCGCGGCGGTGGGCCCGAAGGCGTCGAGCGGGAAGATCATCATGATCAACGGTTCGCCGACCGACCCGAACGCCGCCCAGTTCAAGGCGGGCGCACACAGCGCCATCGACGGGAAGCTGACCATCGGCAAGGAGTACGACACGCCGAACTGGGACCCGAACAACGCCAACCAGGAGGCCGCCGCGGCCATCACCGCCCTCGGCGCACCGAACGTGGTCGGCGTCTACTCCGCCAACGACGGCATGGCCGCCGGTATCGCCACCGCCCTCAAGGCGGCGGGTCTGAGCGTCCCGCTGACCGGGCAGGACGCTCAACTGGACGCGGTGCAGCGGATCCTGATCGGCACGCAGACGATGTCGATCTACAAGCCGTTCAAGCCGGAGACGGACGCGGCCGCCACGATGGCCGTTCACTTCGCCCAGGGCAAGAGCCTGGAGCCCTCCCTCGCGCCGACCAAGGCCACCAACGGCAGCGGCACCGAGGTGAAGTCGAACCTGATCACGCCGATCGTGCTGACCAAGGACAACATCAAGACCACCGTGGTGGCCGACGGCCTGTACACCGTCGCCCAGATCTGCACGCCCGACTACGCCGCCGCCTGCACCGCGGCGGGGCTTCAGTAACCGCACACGTCAAGCCATGTCACGTCACGTCGGATCCGGTACGGGGAAAGGAAGTTGATTGCTGTGACAGGTTCGCCCGTACTGGCGTTGCGCGGGATCTCCAAGCGGTTCGGTGCCGTCCAGGCGCTCACCGACATCGAGTTGGAGGTCAACGCGGGCGAGGTGGTCGCGCTGGTCGGTGACAACGGCGCCGGCAAGTCGACCCTGGTCAAGGCGGTGGCCGGGGTCAACCAGCCGGACGAGGGCGTCATCGAGTGGGAAGGCCGGCCGGTGACCATCCACCGGCCGCAGGACGCCCAGCACTTGGGCGTCGCCACCGTGTACCAGGACCTCGCGCTGTGCGACAACCTCGACGTGGTCGGCAACCTCTTCCTCGGCCGCGAGCTGATGCGGTTCGGCGTGCTGGACGAGGTCCGGATGGAGAAGCGGTCCCGCACTCTGCTGGACACGCTGTCCATCCGGATCCCCAGTGTGCGGATCCCGATCGCCTCGCTCTCCGGTGGCCAGCGTCAGGTGGTCGCCATCGCCCGCTCACTGATCGGCTCGCCCAAGATCGTCATTCTGGACGAGCCCACCGCCGCCCTGGGCGTGGAACAGACCGCCCAGGTCCTCGACCTGGTCGAGCGGCTCCGCGACCAGGGTCTCGGCGTCATCCTGATCAGCCACAACATGGCGGACGTGATGGCCGTGGCGGACCGGATCGCGGTGCTGCGGCTGGGACGGAACAACGGGTTCTTCGACCGCCGGAGCACCAGTCAGGAAGAAATCATCTCGGCCATCACCGGCGCCACGGACAATGCTGTGACCCGCCGTCAGGCCCGTGGCACGGAGGGCGACCAGTGAGCGAGGACGGCACCAACACCCCGCAGCCGGGGAACGGTTCGCATCGGAAACCCCTCCCCGAGGACTCGATGCCCAAGGGCGGGGTCAACGCCCCCGTCCCGGTGGCGGCCGAGGTGATCCAAGCGGTCGACCCGCGCCTGATCGTCCGTCAGGAGGGCGTGAAGGGCTACCTCGGTGAGTTCCGGCGCAGGATCGGCAGCGGCGAGCTGGGCTCGCTGCCGGTGGTCCTGGCGCTGGTCGTCATCTGGGCCGTCTTCGGCAGCCTGAACAGCACCTTCCTGTCGGCGCAGAACCTCTCGAACCTCTCGCAGCAGATCGTCGGCACCGGCATGATCGCCATCGGTGTGGTCTTCGTGCTGCTGCTCGGCGAGATCGACCTGTCGGTCGGTTCGGTCAGCGGCCTGTGTGCCGCCATCTTCGCCGTGATGAACGTGACGCACGGGGTCAACGAGTGGGTGGCACTGCTGAGCGCAGTAGCCGGCGGCGCGGTCGTCGGGCTCATCCAGGGCCTCTTCTTCGCCAAGATCGGTGTGCCCGCCTTCGTCGTCACCCTGGCCGGCTTCCTGTTCTGGAACGGCCTGATGCTGCAGATCCTCGGAGCCAGCGGCACGGTCAACCTCTCCGGCCACGACATCGTCTCCCGGCTCTACACCACCATCTACGGCCAGACCATCGCGGCGTACGCCCTCGCGGCCGTCGCCGTCCTGCTCTTCCTCGGCGCCGCCCTGATCGACACCAGGCGGCGCCGCCAGGCCGGGGTACCGTACCGGCCGGCCAGCGACATCGCACTGCGCACCGCCGTGCTCGCCGTGCTCGCCTTCCTGGCGGCGTACACGCTGAACCAGTACAAGGGCCTGCCGCTGGCCCTGCTGATCTTCCTGATCTTCATCGTGGTGCTCGACTTCGTGCTCCGCCGCACCGGCTACGGACGCCAGATCTTCGCGCTCGGCGGGAACATCGAGGGCGCCCGCCGGGCCGGTATCAACATCTCGTGGATCCGGATCTCGGTCTTCATGATCTGCTCGACCATGGCAGCGGTCGGCGGTCTGTTCCTGGCGGCCCAGATCCAGTCCGCCAGCCAGACCTCCGGCGGCGGCAACCTGCTGATGAACGCGATCGCGGCCGCCGTCATCGGCGGCACCAGCCTCTTCGGCGGACGCGGCAACACCTGGTCGGCCCTGCTCGGTGCGCTGGTGATCGGGTCGATCCAGTCCGGCATGAACATCCAGGGCCTCAGCAACGCGATCCAGTTCATGATCACCGGTGCGGTCCTGCTGGCCGCGGTGGTCATCGACTCGCTGTCCCGCCGCACCCAGCGAGCGGCCGGCCGGGCCTGAGGGCGAACCGCTGATGCGACCGCTGCGGACCCGGGCCGAGGCGCTGCAGGAGTACCTGGGCGGTGCGCTCTGGGTACTGCCCGGGCTGGCGGTGGTGCTCGCGCTGATCGCCGGCAGCGTGCTCTCCCAGATCGACATCCCGCCGGACTCGCCGCTCGACCCGCTCGCCTTCGCCGGCACAGCGGACGACGCCAGGAACGTGCTCACCGCGATCGCCGCGACCATGGTCACGGTGATCGCGGTGGTGCTCGGCCTGACGATCGTGGCGCTGCAGGTGGCCTCCACCCAGTTCTCGCCGCGCCTGCTGCGCAACTTCCTCCGCGACCGCCCGAACCAGATCGTGCTGGCGTCCTTCTGCGCCACCTTCGCCTACAGCACCGCCGGGCTGTACACGGTCGGGGTCTCGGGCGGCATGGACGTCGAGGAGTTCCCCCGGCTCGCCGTCACCGGGGCGATCACCCTGGTCTTCGTCAGCCTGGTGATGCTGGTGTACTTCGTGGACCACGTCGCGCACTCGATCCAGATCGACAGCGTGATGAACTCGGTCGCCGCCACCACCGCCCGCGGCGCGCAGACCCGCACCCCGCCCGGGCCCGGCATCGACCTGGTCGGCCCTCCCCCGCCGCCGGACGCCGTGCCGCTAGCCGCGCCGCGCTCCGGCTACCTGCAGACCGTCCACCCCGAGCGCCTGCTGGCGGCGGCCGTCGAGCTGGACCTGGTGATCACCGTCGCGGCCCGGGTCGGCGACCACCTCGTCGCCGGGGCCGAACCGCTCGGATACGCCTGGCGGCCGGGCGGCGGGCCGCCCGGTGACACCGACCGGGTGACCCACGAACTGTGGCACGCGGTGCAGATCGGTCACGAACGCACCCGGCAACAGGACACCCTGTTCGGCGTCCGGCAGCTGGAGGACATGGCGCTCCGCGCGCTCTCCCCCGCCATCAACGACCCGTACACCGCCGTCCAGGCGCTCGACCGGCTCGCCGCCCTGCTCGCCCTGCTGGCACCCCGAACCCTCGGCGACAGCCTGCGCACCGACCCGGCCGGGGTGGTCCGGGTGATCGCCCGCGGCCCCGCCTTCGCCGACTACCTCGACCTCGCCTGCGGCCAGGTCCGCCGCTACGGCGCCGCCGAACCGGCCGTCTGCCTGGCCCTGCTCCGGCTGCTCGCCGTCCTCACCACCGTGACCGACGACCCCATCCGCCGGCAGGCGATCACCGCCCAGGCGGCGCTGGTACTCGCCGACGCGGAGCGCCGGATCGCCCAGCCGGCCGACCTGGTCCGGGTACGGGAACTGGCGGCGGAACTGACCGAGAGTTGACCCTCCCTCAGTGGTCGGCCGCCGCAAGCCGGGTGGTGGCTTCGGCC
This sequence comes from Kitasatospora sp. P5_F3, assembly GCF_054049135.1. Classification (NCBI taxonomy): domain Bacteria; kingdom Bacillati; phylum Actinomycetota; class Actinomycetes; order Kitasatosporales; family Streptomycetaceae; genus Kitasatospora; species Kitasatospora sp. P5_F3. Next base: position 129,232 of record NZ_JBFUMY010000001.1, read on the forward strand.
AGCTGGTCGAACGTACGGTTCAGCACCGACCGCCGTTCCTCCTTGAAGACCGGCGAGGGCTCCAGACCGTCGATGGTCCGCTCCCAGACGGCCATGAAGGTCTTCTTCCACTCCTCGACCACCCCGGGCTCCGGCAGGTCGTCGTCGGCGTAGCCGGCCTGGGCGAGGGCATGCAGCAACTCCAGGTGGCACGGCACGGCGACACCCCAGTACTCATCGGGCTCGAGGGCGACGGGATCGCCGGCCATCGCCTCGGCGACCTCGGTGACGAGCCGGTCAACGACGATCGACAGGTGATCCAACGCTGCGTCACTCTCGAAGTTCCCACTGCCCCAAGTGCCCACGAAGTCTCCTCTGAGTGGTGGTGCCGCGTCTTCGGGCCTATCGAAGCACGAGGGCGGCGACCGGTTCGAGCATCATCACCACGGAGACGGTGGTGGCCCTGACCGCCATCAGGCCGGAGCACCGAAAACCGGTCGCGGCCGGGAACGTCCACCGGACAGAGTGACCCTCGTTCACCATCCGGGGAGGAATCACCATGTCGACACTGCGGGTCACGGCCGAGCGGCTGACCATCCTGACGCACCCGAACGCCGACGCGCTGGAGCTGGCCCAGATCGGCCTCTACCGTGCGGTGGTGGCCAAGGGGGCGTACCGGACCGGTGAGTTGGCCGTCTACATCCCGGAGCAGGCGGTGCTGCCGCCCGCGCTGATCGAGGAGTTGGGGCTGACCGGGAAGCTGGCGGGCAGCGCCCGCGACCGGGTGAAGGCGGTCCGGCTGCGCGGCGAGCTCTCCCAGGGCATCGTCTGCCGCCCCGCCGCGCTGGCCGGCACCGATCTGGCCGAGGCCGTCGCCGAGGGTGCGGACTTCGCCGAGCGGCTCGGCATCACCAAGTGGGTCCCGCCGATCCCGGTCGGCATGAGCGGTGACGTCGAGTCGGCGCCTGAGCTGCTGCCCTGGGTGGACATCGAGAACCTCAAGCGCTTCCCGGACGTCTTCGAGCCGGGCGAGCCGGTGGTCGTCTCCGAGAAGCTGCACGGCAGTTGCTGTCTGGTCACGTTCCACGCCGGCTCCGGCGCCGTGCAGGTCTCCTCGAAGGGGATCGGCGCTCAGGGGCTGGCGCTGCGCGAGGACGGCCTGAACCTGTACTGGCGGACGGTCCACGCGCACGGAATCCCGGCGGTGGCCGCCGAGTTGGCGGCGCGGCTGGGCGCGAGCCGGGTCGGCATCTTCGGCGAGGTCTTCGGCGCGGGCGTCCAGGACCTGACGTACGGCGAGTCGGGACGCACCGAGCTGCCCGGGTACGCGGCCTTCGACGTCTCGGCGGTGATCGACGGGCAGTCGGTCTGGCTGGACGCGGCCGAACTGCTGGCCGGGAAGCTGCCGTTGGTGCCGCAGCTGTGGAGCGGCCCGTTCGACGCCGGGACCGTACTGGCGCTGGCCGACGGCCGGGAGACCTTCTCCGGGCGGGAGTTGCACCTCCGCGAGGGCGTCGTGGTCCGGCCGGTGGTGGAGCGGTACAGCCCGGTGACCGGCGGCCGGGCGATCGCCAAGGTGGTCAGCGGGGCGTACCTGACCCGCAAGGGCGGCACCGAGTACGAGTAAAACCAGTTGCCGAGCGGGGTGTCGGGGCCGAAACTTCGCAGGTGACAGAGCGAAGCGTGACAGTGTTGGTGACGTATCAGGGCGAGCAGCTCGGCGAGATCGGGCCGTTCCCGGTGGCGACGCCGCGCTGGCACGACGTCGGGCCGGTGGCCGAGGAGTTGACGCTCCGGCTGGGCGTGCCGGTGCATGTGCTGCGCCTGCTGACGCACGACAGCGCCGACACCGGGTACGGCGGCACGGTCGCGTACCACGCCGAGGCGCTGCGGTTCCCGGAGGTCGAACTCGCCGACTCCGCCCTCTCGGTGGGCGAGGACCCGCTGCGGGCGCCGTGGGCCACCCCGGCCGGGCTGCGGTCCGCGCTGGCGTGGGCCGCCGGTACGGTGCGGGCGGTCGGTCCGGCCGAGCAGGTGAAGAGCTGGAACCTCTCCGGCCTGTACCGGCTGCCCACCGCCGACGGTGCGGTCTGGCTGAAGACCACGCCCTCGTTCGCGGTGCCCGAGGCCGAGGTGATCGCCCGACTGGCCGCCGTCGACCCGGAGTTGGTGCCGCCCGTACTGGCCACCGCCGAGGGCCGGGTGCTGCTCGGTCATCTGCCCGGGGTGGACTGCTGGGGGCTGCCCGAGGACGCCATGCTGGACGCCGTCCCCCGGCTGGTCGCCGCCCAGGCGGCGCTGGCCGGGCAGGGCGCCGGACTGCCAAACCGTACGCCGGGCACGCTGCCCGAGCGATTCGCGGCGCTGCTCCCCCGGGTCGTCCTGACCTCCGAGGAGCGGGCCGCCGCCGAGCGGCTGCTCGCCGATCTTCCGTCTCTGATCGAGGAGTTGGCGGCCTGCGGGCTGCCCGAGACGCTGGTGCACGGTGACTTCCACCCGGGCAACTGGCGCTTCGACGGCACCCGCAACGTGCTCGTCGACTTCTCCGACAGCTACTACGGGCACCCCGCCGTCGACGGCCTGCGGCCGCAGGACTTCCTCGCCGAGGACCGCTGGGCGACGGTCCGTCAGCTCTGGATCGACGCCTGGACCACCCACGCCCCCGGCTCCGACCCGGCCAAGGCGCTGGAGCTGGCGGAGCCGCTGATGCACCTCGGCTACGCCGTCCGCTACCAGGAGTTCCTGGACGGCATCGAGGCCACCGAGCGGGTCTACCACGACGGCGACCCCGAGTCGGAGATCCGCGCCGCGCTGGCCTGCCGCTGAGCGAGTCAGGCCAGCAGGTGCGGGGCGTGCTCCCGGACCGCCGCCAGCAGTTCCTTGCGCGAGGGGTTGACCATCGCGTGCCCGGCCACGGTCACCGTCGGGACGGTCTCGTTCCCGTCGGCGACCGAGCGGACGAAGGCGGCGGCCTCGGGGTCACGCCAGATGTTGACCTTGCGGAAGGGCAGGTCGGTGAACCGCAGCTGGGTGAGCAGCTTCATGCAGAAGGTGCACATCGGCCGCCAGTAGACGACCACGCCGTCCTGGTCCTCGGTCACGCTTCGCTCCCCCGGGTCGAGTTGACAGTGCGTTCGTAGCGTAGCTCCAGGCCGTCGAGCAGCGCCTCCAGGCCGGTCTCGAACGCGCCTTCGTCGATCCGCCGCCGGTGCTCGGCGAGCTTGTGGGCCTCGCCGAGGTGCGGGTACTCCTCGGCGTACACCGCCGCGTCCTCGGGGAAGCCGGCCGCGAACGAGCCGAGCGCCGAGCCGGTGACGAAGTACCGCATCAGGGCGCCGATCCGGGTGGCCTGGCCGCGCGGCCMGCCCGCCGCGACCAGACAGCCGAAGACCGCGTCGGCCAGCCGCAGCGCGTTCGGCCGACGGCCGGGGCCCTGGGCCAGCACCGGGACGATCGCGGGGTGGGCGGCCAGTGCCGCCCGGTAGGAGCGGGCCCAGTCGCGCAGCGCGGTGCGCCAGGGGGCCGGCGGCTCGAACATCGACAGGTCGACTTCGCCCATCACGCTGTCGACCACCGCGTCCAGCAGTTCGTCCTTGGTGGCGAAGTGGTTGTAGAGCGAGGGCCCGCTGACCGAGAGTTCGGTGGCCAGCCGGCGGGTGGAGAGTGCGGCCAGCCCGTCGGCGTCGACCAGGGCAAGGGCGGCCGCGACGATCCGCTCGCGGCTGAGCAGCGGGGTGCGCGGGCGGGCCATGGTCGCTTCCTCCGGTCGGGTGGGGTTCCGGGCATTCTCGCAGGCCGCTACTTCCCAGCGGCCCGGCGGCGGGCTACAGTCGGACAAAACTTGCACTGCTAGTTTAACCGAGAGGCCGCGATGAACCTGGAGCTCTCCGAGGAGCAGGCCGCCGTCAAGCAGCTCGCCGCCGACTTCACCGATCGCGAGATCGTGCCGTACGCCGCCGACTGGGACCGCGCCGAATCGGTGGACCGGGCGATCATCGGCAAGCTCGGCAAGGTCGGCTTCCTCGGCCTGACCATCCCGGAGGAGTACGGCGGCAGCGGCGGCGACCACCTGGCGTACTGCCTGGTGCTGGAGGAGCTCGGCCGGGGCGACTCCTCGGTGCGCGGCATCGTCTCGGTCTCGCTCGGCCTGGTGGCCAAGTCGGTCAACAGCTACGGCAGCGAGCAGCAGAAGCGGCACTGGCTCCCCCGGCTGACCTCCGGCGAGGCACTCGGCTGCTTTGCGCTCACCGAGCCCGGCACCGGTTCGGACGCCGCCAACCTGACCACCCGGGCGGTCCGGGACGGCGAGGACTGGCTGATCACCGGCGCCAAGATGTTCATCACCAACGGGACGTGGGCCGAGGTCGCGTTGGTCTTCGCCCGCACCGGCGGGCCCGGTCACCAGGGCATCACCGCCTTCCTGGTCCCGACCGCCACCCCGGGGCTCGAACGCCGGGAGATCCACGGCAAGTTGGGCCTGCGCGGCCAGGCCACCGCCGAGCTGACCTTCGACGCCGTCCGGGTGCCGGACAGCGCCCGGCTCGGCGCCGAGGGCAAGGGCTTCTCGGTCGCGATGGCCGCACTGGCCAAGGGCCGGATGTCGGTCGCGGCCGGCTGCGTCGGCATCGCCCAGGCCTGCCTGGACGCCGCCGTCGGCTATGCCAAGGAGCGCGAGCAGTTCGGAAAGCCGATCGCCTCCTACCAGTTGGTGCAGGAGCTGATCTCCGACATCTCGGTCGACCTGGACGCCGCCCGGCTGCTCACCTGGCGGGTGGCCGACCACATCGACCGCGGGCTGCCGTTCGCCACCGAGTCCTCGGTGGCGAAGCTGTACGCCAGCGAGGCCGCCGTCCGGGCCGCGAACAACGCGCTGCAGGTCTTCGGCGGGTACGGCTTCATCGACGAGTACCCGGTCGGCAAGTACCTGCGGGACGCCCGGGTGATGACCCTGTACGAGGGCACCAGCCAGATCCACAAGTTGCTCATCGGGCGTTCGCTCACCGGCGTCAACGCCTTCTAACCACCCAGTAGTTGAGGAGCCCAACGACGTGCGTCCCGTCTACTTCGCCGCCGCCCGCCGCACCCCGATCGGGCGGCTGCGCGGCGCCCTCTCGTCCGTCCGGCCTGACGACCTGTCGGCCGCCGTGCTGCGCGGACTGCTCGACTCCGTACCGCAGTTGGACCCGGCCCGGATCGACGACGTCTACTGGGGCGCCGCCAACCAGGCCGGGGAGGACAACCGCAACGCGGCCCGGATGGCCGTGCTGCTGGCCGGTCTGCCGGAGAGCATTCCCGGCGCCACCGTGAACCGGCTCTGTGCCTCCGGCCTGGAGGCCGTCAGCACCGCCGCCCGGGCGATCGGCTCCGGCGAGGCCGAGATCGTGGTCGCGGGCGGCTGCGAGTCGATGAGCCGCGCCCCGTTCGTGCTGCCGCGCCCCGACGAGGCGCTGCCGCACAAACTGGAGACCTTCGACACCCGGCTCGGCTGGCGGATCACCAACCCCCGGATGCGCGAGCTGCACGGCGTGCTGAGCATGGGCGAGACCGCCGAGGAGGTGGCCGACCGGTACGGCGTCAGCCGGTCGGACCAGGACGAGTTCGCGCTGCGCAGCCACCAACGGGCCGCCGCCGCCCGATCGAGCGGGCACTTCGACGCCGAACTGCTCCCCGTGCTGCGGGCCGACGGTGTGACCGTCACCCAGGACGAGAGCATCCGGGAGGACAGCTCGCTGGAGCGCCTCGCCGCCCTCAAGCCGGTCTTCCGGGCCGGTGGCACCGTGACGGCGGGCAACGCCTCGCCGATGAACGACGGCGCGGCCGCACTGCTGCTGGTGAGCGAGGAGGTGCTGCACGAGCTCGGCCTCGAACCGCTCGGCCGCTACGTGGCCGGGGCCTCGGCCGGGGTGCACCCCGACGTGATGGGCATCGGCCCGGTGCCCGCCACCCGCAAGGTGCTGGCCCGCACCGGCTGGGCGGTCGAGGACGTCGAGGAGGCCGAGTTCAACGAGGCTTTCGCGGCCCAGGCGCTCGCCTGTGTCCGGGAGTTGGGCTTCGACCCGGAGCTGGTCAACCCGTCCGGGGGCGCGATCGCCCTCGGTCACCCGCTGGGCGGCTCGGGCGCCCGGATCCTCACCACCCTGCTGCACCGGATGCGCCGCACCGGCGCCCGGCGCGGGCTGGCCACCATGTGTGTCGGTGTCGGGCAGGGCACCGCCGTACTCGTCGAGAACGTCTAAGGAGCTGTCATGACTCGTTTCGCAGGCAAGGTCGCCGTCGTCACCGGTGCGGCGCAGGGTATCGGCGCGGCCACCGCGCTGCGGCTCGCCGAGGAGGGGGCCACCGTCGCGGTGGTCGACCTCTCCACCGAGCGCGCGCAGGGCACCGTGGACGCGATCACCGCCAAGGGCGGCAGCGCGCGGGCGTACGGCTGCGACGTGGCCGACTACGACGCGGTGGAGGCCGTGTTCGCCTCGGTGGTCGAGGAGTTGGGGGCGATCCACATCCTGGTGAACAACGCCGGGATCACCCGGGACAACCTGTTCTTCAAGATGCCGAAGGCCGACTGGGACGCCGTCCTGACGGTCAATCTGACCAGCGCCTACAACTGCAGCCACGTGGCGCAGAAGTACCTGGTCAAGCAGAAGTACGGCAAGATCGTCTCGCTCAGCTCGCGTTCCGCCCTCGGCAACCGGGGCCAGGCCAACTACGCCGCCGCCAAGGCCGGCATCCAGGGCCTGACCGCCACCCTGGCGATCGAGCTCGGCCCGTACAACATCAACGTCAACGCGGTCGCCCCCGGCTACATCGCCACCTCGATGACCGCCGCCACCGCCGAACGCGTCGGCGCCACCGCCGAGGACCACCAGGCCCAGGTCGCCGAGCGCACCCCGCTGCGCCGCGTCGGCCAGCCGGAGGAGATCGCCTCCGTGGTGGCCTTCCTGGTCAGCGACGACGCCTCGTACGTCAGTGGCCAGACCCTGTACGTCAACGGCGGCGCCCGCTGACGCACCGTCCGAGGTCCTAGCCGTGCGCGGCGGCCGCGAGTTGCTTCAGGTGGCGTTCGGCGGCGCGGAGTTTGCGACCGTCCGGGCCCGGGAGGTGAGCGCGGAGTTCGATGATCTCGGGGGCCATCCGGATCGCCTCGGTGCGGTCGGGGACGGCGCGCCAGCAGGCTTCGGCGTTGGTGGCGGCCTGCTGGGTCTCCGGGTGGTCGGCGCCGTGCGAGCGGAGCAGGGCGAGGGCGACCTCGCGGTAGACCTCGGCGGCCTGGGCCAGCCGGCCGGCCAGGCGGGCGATGTGGGCGCGGACCTGGCGGACCTGGAGCACCTCGGCCGCCACCGGGCCGTGCGCGGCGACGGCGGACTGCTCCAGGGCGAGGGCGAGTTCGGCGGCGGTGTCGTGCTCGCCCGCCTCCGCGCTGCGGACGATCCGGCCGATCGCCTCCCGGTAGTCGACCGGGGTCGGATCGGGGGTCACCGCCGGGCCGGGCTTGTCGAAGGAGACCGCCGTCGGCCGCTTGTCCAGGCTGACCACCAGGTGCTGACCCGCCTTCAGCAACGAGACCGGCGGACCGACCCGTCGGAGCGTGGGCGGCACGCCGGGCTTGAGCAGCGAGACCCCGGCCGAGGCCACGGCAGGCTTGCCGAGCTGGACCACGGGCGTACCGGGGCGGGGCTTGGGCGTACGGGTCTGCCCCTTCGCCGGTACCTGGACGGCGGCCGGTCGCGGCCCGGACGCCGCGCCCGGGAGCGCCTCGTTGATCTGCCGAGAGGTGTTGCGGAAGAACGGCCGTTCGGTGGGGTGCGAGTGCAGGATGATCGAGTCGTTCCGCACCACCGAGTGCACCTGGTCGCGGAGCAGCTCGGGCGGGAGCAGCGCGGGGCCGCSGGGGCGGCCCCGGTGCAGCACCTCGATCAGCGCGCGGGAGAAGGTGCCGATCTGCTCGGGGTCGGGGCTGACCACGGCCCAGAGCGGGATGCCGTCCGCGAGCGGGGAGATCGCGCTCTGCACCAGCGGCCAGGCGGCCTGATCGGCACTCAGGTCGGCGATCACCAGGGTGGGCAGCTCGCCCCGGTGCTGGAGCTCGGCTGCCAGCGCCTGCCAGGGCAGGCCGTCCTGCCGGACGGTGGCGGGCTTCGAGTCACGCAGCGTCAGGTAGAGGTGCTCGCCGCGCCGGTCGGTGACCAGGTGGCCGCCGAGGTGGATCAGCAGCGGCCCCGGGTGCAGGGCGGCGGCGCGCAGGTGGGCCAGCACGCTCTGCGGGTCGGTGGCGCCCGGGAGGTGCACGGCGTCGACCGATTCGGCGGCCAGCAGGGTCCCCGGCGAGACGGCCGCCAGCATGGCGGAGAGCACCTGGGCCTGCGAGCCCGCGCCGCGCCCCCAGTGCCGGCGGCCGGCGGCCCCGTAGCCGCCCTCGATCACCAGGATGCGGCCCCGGGCGCCGTCGCCGACCGTCTGCGCTGCGGCGGGCTTGGGCAGTTGGACGGCCGGGATGCTGCCGGTCCAGCCCGTCGAGACCTCGCGCTGGGCGCTCGGGTCGGCCCGGTCCGCCGTCGCGCCCGACCAGATGCCGCCCGCCGTCAGGTCAGCCACCGCAGGTCACCGCCCCACCCCGTCGCCAGCGCGACATCCGCCGCAGTGCCCGCCACCACGATCTCGCCACCTTACGATGCGCTCCGGCGGCGGAGCCAGAGCGGGTGGTGATCACCCGCCACCTGTGACTGCCCGGCCATCGGTTCAGTACGTGACAGTGATAGTGCGGGCCGGGCCGTCGACCCGGATCCGGCCGCCGTACGGGATGACCAGTTGCGGGTCGGTGTGCCCGAGGTCGACGTCGAAGACGGCCAGCATGTCGGGGGCGTACTCCGCCAGCGCCCGAAGGACGGCTGCACGCTGGTCGGCCCGGAACGCGGCGCGGGCCTCGGCGTCGTTGGGGTGGTCGAAGGACCAGGCCCTGGCCCGGCCCATCAGCAGGGCGGGGAACTGCGCGAGCAGCCCGCGTTCGCCGAAGGCGCGCAGGATGCGGTAGACCGCCGTGCTGCTCGGCAGCTCCTCCGAGGTCTCCAGGAACAGCACCTGGCCCGCGTACTCCGTCACCGGGCGGAGGTCGCGCCCCGCCATCACCAGGTCGGCGAGCGACTCCAGGCAGCCGCCCCAGCTCGGACCCTCCACCACCCGGTCGGCGTTGTGCCAGGTCCAGCCGTCGGCGGGGTACATCACGGGCTCGCTGTCGAAGGTCGCCGGGTCCTCCCAGCGGCGCTCCACGTCGTTGGTGTCGGCCGAGGGGCGCAGTTCGTACTCACCGGAGGTGAACAGCGCGGCCCGGACCGACTCGGCGGTCAGCGGGTGCTCGGCGCCCGGGCGGCCGAACTGGGTCATCACGGCGGCGCCGTGGTAGCCGACCAGGCCGAGACTGCGCAGGAAGTTCAGCAGGTGGGTGTTGTCGCTGAACCCGAAGAACGGCTTCGGGTTCGCCCGGATCAGCTCGGCGTCCAGGTGCGGGATCACGGTGATCTGGTCGTCGCCGCCGATGCTGGCGATCACCGCCCTGATCTCCGGGTCGGCGAACGCCGCGTGGATGTCGGCCGCCCTGGCCTCGGCGCTCGCGCCGAGCTGACGGGTGGTCGGGTACTCCACGGGCTTGAGGCCGTACGCCTCGACCAGCCGGCGCACGCCGAGATCGTGCGGCAGCGGCAGGATCTCGGCGAGCCCTGCGGAGGGCGACAGGACGGCGACCCGGTCACCGGGGGCGGGCTTGGGCGGGTAGCGGAATTCGGTCATGCGGGGAGGGTAGTGCGAAGCGTCGTGCTCGGACGAACGGGTTTTCACAGCTGGGTGAACGGGTCGGCGAAGTGCGCGGTGGCCAGGATGCCGTGCCGCGCGGCGAGTTCGGCCAGCAGCCGCTGCCGGGTCGTGGTCGCGGCCTCCTGGGAGTGGTCGTAGACGTAACCCGCCGTCGGGTCGGCGAGCTGGACGGGGTGCAGCACCACGTCCCCGGCGACCACGAGTTGGCGTCCGCCGACCGCCACGCTCTGGTGGCCCGGGGTGTGGCCGGGGGTGGCGAAGACCTTGATCTCCGGGGCGAGCGTCACCTCACCCGCCCGGGCGTCCAGGCAGCCAGCCGCGCGCAGCGGCCGCACGACCGCGTCCAGCAGCGGCGAGTCGCTCGCCTCCAGCCAGTCCAGCTCGGTGCGCTGGACCAGGTAGCGGGCGTTCGGGAACGCCGGGGTGGCGCCGTCCGCCGCCAGGCTGCCGCTCGCGTGGTCGCTGTGCAGATGGGTCAGCACGACGGTGTCCACCTGATCGGGCCGTACTCCGGCCGCCGCCAGCTCGGCGGTCAGCCGCCCCGGCACCGGGGCCCAGTCGGCGGCGGGCGATTCGGGCCCGCCGAGGCCGGTGTCCACCAGGACGGTGCGGCCGTCCGAGGCCCGCAGCAGGTAGCAGTGGAAGTGCAGCACCCAGGGGTCGGTGGCGCCGGGCCGCGCCCAGACCGGATGGTCCGGGCCGCCGAACATCTCGCGCAGCGGCAGGGCGATCTGATCCCCCATCGGCCCGACCGCGTCGCACAGCGGGATCACCTCGACGCCCGCCCTCACCAACCCCGGGTGCGGCATCCCGCTACGCCTCCGTCTTCGCCCAGTCCTCGGCCAGCAGCGCGAGGATCACCTCGTCCAGGTACTCGCCGTACACCCAGGCGGACCGTCGCAGCCGCCCTTCCTGGACGAACCCGGCGCTCTCGGCGGCCCGGATCATCGGCTCGTTGTCGGCCAGCGTCTCCAGCTGGACCCGCTGGAAACCACGTACCTCGAACACGTACTGGCACATCACCCGGACCGACTCGGCCCCGTAACCGCGCCCCCGGAAGCCGGGCCGCAGGGCCAGCCCGAGGTGGGCCAGCCGGTTGTGGCTGTCGATCCCCCAGACGATCGCCTCGCCGACCACCTCACCGCTCGTCAACTCCACCACCGTGAAGGCGGCGTGGCCCTCACTGGCCTCCCCCACCGCGTACGGCGAGGCGCCGACCGGGGTCGGCTGCCAGGGCCGGGTGTCCGCTCGCGAGCGGGTCAATACATCCTCGTACAACTCCTCGTGCAGTACCGGTACATCCGACTCCAGGCGGACCCGCAGGCCAATTCGTTCTCCACGCAACATGGGACGGGTCTACCGAAACGGGATGGCCCGAAGCAAGCGCATTACCGATCCGGCGCGATGCGATGATGCCCGGTGGGAGGTGCGCGATGAAGGTCATCGGACTGATCGGCGGGATGAGCTGGGAATCCAGCGCCGAGTACTACCGGCTGCTGAACGAGCTGACCCGGGAGCGGCTGGGCGGGCTGCACTCGGCCCGGTGCGTGCTCTGGTCGGTGGACTTCGCCGAGATCGAACGGCTCCAGGCCGCCGGCGAGTGGGACCGGGCCGGGGCCGTACTCGCCGACGCCGCACGGTCGTTGGAGGCGGCCGGGGCCGAGCTGCTGCTGATCTGCACCAACACCATGCACAAGGTCGCCGACCAGGTGGCGGCCGCCGTCGACGTCCCGCTGCTGCACCTGGCGGACGCCACCGCGCTCGCCGTCCGGTCGGCGGGTCTGACCCGGGTCGGGCTGCTGGGCACCGCGTTCACCATGGAGCAGTCGTTCTACCGGGACCGGCTGGCCTCGCACGGTCTCGAGGTGCTGACCCCGGACGCCCCGGGCCGGGCGCTGGTGCACCGGGTGATCTACCAGGAGCTCTGTCTGGGCGTGATCCGGGAGGAGTCGCGGGCCGCCTACCGCTCCGTCATCGGGGAGTTGGTCGCGCAGGGTGCCGAGGGGATCGTCCTCGGCTGCACCGAGATCGAGCTGCTGATCTCCCCCGCCGACAGCCCCGTCCCGGTCTTCGCCACCACCCGCCTGCACGCCGAGGCGGCGGTCGCGGCCGCCCTCGGGATGACGCGCCTTACCTCGGCTCCGCCTGGTGCAGGGGCGGTCGGGCCAGCTCATTGATCAGGTGCTCCAGCGCGGCACCGGCGATGGCGCCTGAGGTGCCGACCTCGGGCACCATGTCGCAGACGGAGCGGCGCAGTTCGTGCCATCCGAGGTACGCGGCGTACGCGGCGACTGCCTGACGGCGGGCCGGGGCGGGGGCCAGGCCCAGGTCGGCGTAGAGGTCCGTGAGGTAGGAGATTCGCCGCTCGGTGACCCGGCGCAGGACCCGGGCGACGGCGGGGTGATCGGCGTGGGCGACGATCGCGGGCTCCAGGCCGTTGCTGCTCTCCTGCCCCAGCGCGGTGGTGAGCAGAACCGTCAGCCGCTGCCGGGGGTCGGTGATGTCGCCCAGCTCCGAGATCAGGGCTGTGGTGGTGTCCTGTTCCCACATCTCCAGGGCAGCCGTCAGCAGTGCGTCACGGTCCTTGAAATGCCAGTAGAAGCTGCCCCGCGTCGCCCCCAGCTCACCTGCGAGCGCGTTGACCGAGACGGCGGCGACTCCGCCGCGTGCCATCGCGCGCAACGCCGCAGTCGACCAGTCCTGGGGGGTGAGCTGCTTCCTCGTCATCTCCGTACAGTACTGTACGGTCCATCCGTACAGGGGTGTACGGATGGACCGGGGGATCACTATGACGCTGACAAAGCTCGCCGGCGGGACGGCCGCCGTGGGCCTCGGCGCGGCCGGGGCGCTGCACGGGATCTGGACCTTCTCTCCCTGGCCGCTGGCCGGCCGTGCCGAGATCGCCAGGACGGTTGTCGGGGTGGCTGAAGCAGACCTGCCCACACCGGAGTTGACGGCCGCGGTCGCGGCGGCCCTGTGGGCGGCGGCCTACGTGGTTGCGGCGCGGGCCGACCTGGTCCCTCGGATACCGCCGCGCGGCTTGGTGCGCCACGGTGCCTGGGGCGTCGCGGGCGTGCTGCTGCTGCGCGGTACGGCCGGTCTGATCTCCTCCGGCCTGACCAGCACCGGCCGGCCGCCCGAGTACACCCGCTGGGACCTGGCGCTGTACTCCCCGCTGTGTCTGGTGCTCGGAGGACTGACGGCATACGTCGCCGCCTCCACTCGCGCCCCTCGCCGCCAAGGCCGGCTCCAGGTCGTCAAGCGACGCAAGGACCGTACGGATCAAGAAAGCTGACGCCCTTTCGAGTCATCCTCCCGAGAGCAGGTCGCGGAGCAGGGCCACGGTGTCGGGGTCGAGATCGCGGCCGGTCCGGCGGCTCAGCGCGTCCAGGCGGTTGACCGCGCGGACGAGTTGGTCACGGGCGCCGGCCGAGGCGTAGGCGTAGAACAGGTCGCGGTGCAGCAGTTCGATGTCCGGGGCGACGGCGAGGCCGCGGAAGATGGCGGCCTCGGCGGTGCGGTGGTCGCCGTACTGGAGGCGGCGGGCGGCCAGTTCGTGGGCGGTGTCGACGATGGTGGCGATCATGTCCTGGCGTTCGGGCTCGGCCCAGCCGTAGGCGGAGCCCGGGGCCTCGGCGAACGGGGCGCCGCGGACCAGGGCGAGGGCGTGGGCCAGGGCGGCGTCGGCGGTGCTGCTGGTGCTGCGCATGCCGCGCCGGTACAGGCTGCGGAACTCGTCCCAGTCGCAGCTGACGGTCGGTGCGAAGGTGTGGCCCTCGCCGCCGTCGAGCGGGAGGAAGGCCCGGCCCTCGGTGGACTCGCCCAGCCAGGTGGCCAGTTCGGCCAGCCGGGTGGGCATCGGGGTGACGGTGTGTTCGGTGGTGGTGGGGTGCGGGTCGAGGTGGGCGGCGCCGGGGTGCAGGGCGCGGTCCAGGGTGGACTGGTCGGCGCCCGGGCGGAGGGCGAGCAGGGCGGCCAGTTCGGTCAGCCGGGGCTGGCCCTCGGCGGTGACCGGTCCGGTGGTGCCGAGCACGTCGGGCGGACCGAGCAGCCGGATCCGGGGCGCGGTCCGGACCGAGTGCGCCTCCGGGGACCGGAGAATGGCGAGCAGGTCGTCACTGTCGGTGCGGGGAGCGGGAGTCGGGGCTGCGGCGGGCGGCGGGGTGGGCCGGGCCGGGGTGGTGTCGGCCACCGGCGCGGCGGGCTCGTGCGTCGGGACCGGCTCCGGGTCGGGCTCAGGAGCAGGAGCAGGCGTGGGGAGCACGGGCGCGACCGGGATCACCGGGTCGGGAGACTTGATGTGCAGGCCGACCGAGTTGGCCGAGTGCCGGGGCGTGGCGGCCGGGCTGACACCCGCAAACGGGCTGCTGCCGGTGCCGATCACCCGGGAGACCGCTTCGATCGCGGCCGTCTCGGCGACGGTCCGGCCGGCACTCCCGGCCGAGGCGCCGACTGCGGCCAGCACCGGTACTGGCAACGGGAGTTCGGACGGCTCGAGCTCCATGCCGTCCAGGGTCCAGTCGGGAGCGGGCAGTTGGGCGGTGTCGGCCGAGGACCGGAGCAGGTCGCCGAGCTGGGCGTACTGGTCCTGGCTGAGCCGCTGCATCTGCACCGTGAGGTGCAGACCCGGGATGACGGCGCTGCCGGTGCTGGGCAGGGTCCAGCGGGCGACCGGGCCGCTGCCGCGCTCCGGGGCCCGGGTGACGACGGCCAGGCAGGTGCGCGGGGTGCCGTCGAGCAGTCGGCCGAGTTCGGTCGGCAGACTGCCGCTGGGCGGCTGGGCCGAGAGCACGATCTCCGGCACCCAGGACTCGTCGTCCTGACCCCGGCTGCGGGCGTCCCGGGGGCTGGCCGCCTCCGCGGCCACCAGGGTGGCCCTGGCCCGGGCGGTACGCGGTCCGAGCGCGGCGAGCGCCGCCTCCAGCGAGTCGTGCCGGTGCACCCGCTCCAGCGCGGGGCCGGAGATCGGCAGGTCCTCGGCCAGCCCGACCAGGTGCAGGTTCAGCCGGTCCGCGAGCGGGCTGTGCGCCAACTCGACGGCCAGGGTGCGCAGTACGTCGTGCGAGTCGTCCGGGTGCCCGGACAGGTGCATCAGCCGGACGGTCTCCAGGTCGGCCAGCACCACCGAGCCGTCCGGTGCGCTGCCGAGGGTGACCAGCGCCGGGTACGGGGCGTTGTTCTTCGCCGCCTGGGAAGCTCCGAGCAGCTCGGAGGAGTCGTCCGGGCACCACCAGACGTTCGGGGCGTGCGCGGCCCGGAACGGCGCGATCGGCGCGGCCGGGGCGGCGAGGTGCAGCTCGACCGTACGGCCGGGGGTGATCCGGGCCGCGACCAGGGTGGGCAGGCGCTTGCCGCCCCGGACGGTGTTCCGGGCCAGCGTGCGCAGCGCCCGGTCCAGCAGGGCCAGCCCCGAGTCGTCCTGACGGACCTTCAGCTCGGACTCGAAGGCGAGCGCGGCCGGGGCGGGCAGCGCGATCCGGTGCCGGGGCTTGCGGGACCGCTGCTGGTCACCACGCCGCCTGGCCACCGTGCCGACCAGGACGGCGGCGAGCAGGACCCCGACGGTCGAGGCGGCCAGCGCCACGGAGTAGTCGTCGCTCGGCGCTTCCGCCTTGGCGGGCGTGTGGGCGGCGGGCGTGTGGGCAGCGGGGGTCGGCGCCTGGGACGGGACCACCGGGCCCTGGGTCGCGGGGGCGGGAGTGGCTGGGGCAGGGGTGACCGGGGCAGGGGTGACCGGCGCAGGCGTGACCGGTGCGGGCGTCTCCTGCACGGGATCGGGAACGGGCGCCGGAGCCGGAGCAGGAGCAGGAGCAGGAGCGCCGGGGATGGCGAGCACCATGCCCGGCACCACCACGTCCGGATCGGTCAGCCGCGCACCGTCGGGCGCGGCCACGCCCTTGTTCGCCTCGAAGAGCTTCGGCCACCCCTCGGCGTCGCCCAACTCCCGCTCCGCGATGGCCGACAGGGTGTCCCCCGCCTCGACCGTCACCGAGGCGTGCCGGGGCGCGGGAGCCTGCGCGGCGGGTGCGGGTACGGGCACGGAGGCGGAGGCGGGCACGGGCCCGGGAGCCGGTGCCGCCTGGGTCTTGGCGTCGCCCGGCATCAGGAGCTGCCAGCCCGGGTGGATCGGCCGGTCCGCATCGAAGGTGCGACCCGAATCGTCCATCGTCCGGCCGTGGTTGAGCTTGGCGATCTCCAGCCACCTCTCGCCGGAGCCGAGTTGGCGTTCGGCGATCGACCAGAGGCTGTCGGCCGGCCGGCTGTCCTGCACCGTGTAGCGGGGCTGCGCGTCGGCCGCCGGGGTGAGCGCGGGCGCCACCGGGGCGGCGGGCAGCGCGGCGTACTGCGGCGCGGCCGTCAGCTGGGCCGGGGCCACCGCGGCCGGGCGGTCGGGCACGGCGGCGAAGGCCGAACCGGCCACCGGCAGCAGGGCCAGCACCGAGCCGACCAGCCCGGCCGCGATCCGCTGGCTCCAGCCGAAGGCGGGCAGCCTGCGGGCCACCCGGCCGCGCAGCTGGGCCGGGATCTCCAGCAGCACCGAGACGGCGAAGCAGAGCCAGGCCACCCAGCCGATCGCGACCAGCGCCCAGAGGAAGATCCGCCCGTCGTCCGGGGTGGTCAGCAGTTCGGCCAGGCTGTCGGTGCTCTGGCCGCCCATGTCGGCGACGGCGGTGGTCCCGTACAGCAGCAGTGCGGGCACGCCGACCAGCAGGATCGCCAGCAGCACCAGCGCACCGAGTGCGGTGAACACCGAACCGGCCGTCCGGCGGCGGTGGTCCCGCCGCAGCGGCACCGGCCGCCGTCCGGCCGGCGGGCTCGTGCCCGTACCGGCCCGGTGCTGTTCCTTGGCTCGTCGCGCGGCCATCAGTCCTTCTCCGCTTCCGTCACACCGTGCGCCACCGCGGCCGTGCCGCGCCGACGCCCATCAAGAGTCCTGCCCGCACCCATTCAGGCAGTCTCCGCTTCCTTGACGCCGTGCACCAGAGTGGCCGAGCCATGCCCGCGCACCTCCAGCGACTCCACCGCGAACGCTCCGAGCAGAGTGGTCCGGTACTGGGCCCGGATGTCCACCACCACCGTGCGGCCCTCGCGGAACCCGATCTCGGCGTGCAGACCGTACGGCTGCAGGTAGGCGTCGGCGGCCGCCCGGGCGGCGGCCACGTCCTGGGCCAGCAGGTAGCCCCCACCGCGCAGCAGCGCCGTCTCGTCGAGCTGTTGACCGATCACCCGGGCCACCTCCTGGGCCCGGGCGTCGGCGGTCTCGATCGCCCGCAACCGGCCCCCGGCCTCCAACACGATCCCGATCATCATCACCAGCCCGGCAGCGCAGATGGCGACGAACAGGGCGATCGAGCCGCCGTCCGCAGCGCCGGTCCGCCGTGCTCTCACCGCGGTCTCTCCTTCGTTCCCGGTTCGGTCCCCCGGTAGTGGTCCAGCACCGAGGTGAAACTGGCCGTCAGGGTCTTGCTGCCCGGCGTCAGGTCGACCAGCAGGTCGCTCAGCCGGACGGTACAACTCACCCGCACCGTCACCGTGCTGAGGGGGCCGGCCGGGGTGTTCAGAGTGCCGTACTCGACCGGCGGACTCGTCGCCTGCGCGCACTGCACCCCCTGCCCCCGGAGCACCTCCAGCACCGCGTCCCCCGCCGCCTGCTGCGCCCCCTCCGGTGTGCGGGCCAGCGAGGCCGCGCGGGCACCGGAACGGGCTGCCGCATCAACTACCCCGCCGGTGCTCTGAATACGCCCTGCCGCGACCGCGATCAGTACGAAGGCGACCAGCACCGGCGCGATGATGGCAGCCTCCAGGGCGGCGCTGCCCCGATCCCCCTGGTGCCGCCTCACGGTTGCA
Source organism: Kitasatospora sp. P5_F3 (assembly GCF_054049135.1). Classification (NCBI taxonomy): domain Bacteria; kingdom Bacillati; phylum Actinomycetota; class Actinomycetes; order Kitasatosporales; family Streptomycetaceae; genus Kitasatospora; species Kitasatospora sp. P5_F3. Next base: position 146,863 of record NZ_JBFUMY010000001.1, read on the forward strand.
CCGCCTGGGGCACGAACTTCTCCCGGGGAGCGGTGACCTGACGGGTGATGGTGAACCGCTCGAAGCCCGGGAGCACCGCCAGCGGCCGGACGGTCACCACGATCTTGAAGGTGTTCGGGTCCCCGCCGTTCGGGTCCACCGTGACGGGCTCGGCTAGGTCGCCGACCCGGGTCAGGAACTCCCTGGCCTTCCGCTCCCCCGCCTCGGGCGTGCCGCCCCTGACCCGGCCCGCGTCGGCCCCCTCGCGGGCAGCCGTCAGCGCGGCCTGGCCCGCGTACCAGTACAGCGAGGCCTGGACCACCAGGAAGACCAGAAAGAGCACCACCGGGAAGACCAGGGCGAGGCTGAGGGTCAGCGCGCCCCGGTCTCCCGGCCGGTGACGGATCGTCGGGCGTCGGATCACGGTGCCGTGACCACTGCGTCCTTCGGTACCTCGCTCTTCACCTTGTTGGCGAGACCCAGCAGGACGCCGAGGATGGCGACCGCGATGCCCACCAGCACGATGATGGCGAGGGCCAGTTCGATGCTGATGGCGCCGCGGTCACCGGCCGCGCGGGCCGCGCGGACCCGGCCGACCCGGTAGTGGAAGACGAACAGGCAGAGCTTCACGGGCAAGAACAGCGCCGTGAGCAGGTTTCGCAGAGCAACCATGGTGTGGTCTCCAGGGCGACGAGGGCGGAGGGTGGGTCGGACGGGGCGGGCGGGCGGGCTAGATCACGTTCAGCATCTGGTAGAGCGCGGGGAAGACGATCAGCACCGTCATGAGCAGGGTGAGCGCCGCGCCCGGCGCCACCATCCGCTCACTGTCGGTGTTGGCCCTGGCCAGGTCCTCGGCGAGCAGTTCGTCACGGAGGCTCTTGGAGCGGGCCCGCAGGGTGTCGTACACGGCGGCGCCGTCGCTGCCGGACAGCCGCATGATGTCGGCGACGTCCTGAAGCGGCGTCAGGCCGAGCTCGGTGGCGAGCGCGTCCAGCCCGTCCCACGGCGGCAACCGGTCGGTGGCGGCCCGCTCCAGCGCATCCCTGATCCGGCGGAACACGGTGGACCGGCCGACCGCCGCCGCCCGCCGCAGCGCCTCGGCGGGCCCGCAGTCGGCGGCCCGCTCCAGCGCGACCAGCTCCAGGTAGGCGGCGATCCCGTGCAGGTACTCCGTCCGGGCCTCCTTGGCCTCACCGGCCACGATGCCGTCCGGCAGCAGCCAGCCGAGCAGCGCCAGCGCCGGGCCCGCCAACAGCGGGACCATCCAGGGAAGTTGGAAGTCCACCAGCGCCGAGACCAGCACCAGGTAGCCGGGCGCCATCAGCCCGATCAGCGCGAACAGCAGCTTGTGCGCCATGAACCGCGCCGGGGTCCGGCCGATCATGGACAGCTGCTGCCGGGGGATCCGGGCGCCGGGCAGCCGGAGCGAGCTCTGGCCGATCCGGTCGATCCAGCTGACGCCGGGGTCGGTCAGCTCGGCGTGGTCGGCCGGGGTGCGGTGCAGCCGGTCCAGTGCCTGCCCCAAGTCAGGTGGCGCGGGCCGCAGTTCGGCGGCTATCGCGGCCACGCCGCCGAGCAGCAGGGCACCGGCCAGTACGGCCCAGATCGAGATCACGTGCCCTCCTTGGCGAACGGCCCGACGGACGGACCGACGGACGGGCCCACGAACGAGCCGACGGACGGCGCGTCCTGGCCGGCTCCGCCCGGCTCGCCCTCGGCCGGGGCCGCCCGCAGCGGGCGGGCCTTGCTCCGCCGGTCCGCCTCCAGCAGGCGGGGCAGCGGACGCTGGGTGGCCAGCTTGCGCATCCAGGCGATCACCAGCACGAACAGCACCAGCACCACCCCGAGCACCAGTTGGCCCAGCAGAGTGGAGTACGGCTGGGAGTACCGGGCGTTGAAGAAACCGGCCACCAGCACCAGCATGATGATCACCAGCAGCCAGCGGATGGTGGTGCGGTGCTTGGCCCGGTCCGCCTCGATCACCCGGCGCTGCCGGACCTCCTCGCGGACCGAGGTGGCCAGGTCGGCCAGCGTCCGGGCCAGGCCGGGGCCGCTGTCGCCCGCACGCAGCACCAGGGCGGCCAGCACCTTGTCGGCGGTGGCGTCGGCCAGCGTGTCGGCGAAGGCCCGCAGCGCCTCCTCCGGGCGCCAGCGGGACTGCAGCCGGGCGCTCAGCTCGGCGATCTCGGCCTCCAGCGCGGCCGGCGCGGTCCGTCGGCTGGTCACGATCGCCTGATTCAGCCCGACCCCCAACAGCAGGACGTCGCCCAGGCGTTGGGTCCACTCGGCGAGCGCCTCCAGCCGGTCGATCCGGTGCATGTCGGCCCGAGTGGCGCCGAACACCCAGGGCAGACCGAAGTCCAGCAGCGCCAGCAGCCCGATCGCCACCGGCGGCCGGCCGCTCAGGATCAACCAGCCGCTGCCGACCACCAGCACCGCCGCCTGGACCGACAGCCGGCGGCGGGCCGACGGAGCGAGCCGGACCGACCAGGCGGCGGCCTCCGGTGCGGCCGGCTCCTTCCCGTACACCCCGGCCACCAGGGCCACCAGGCCGCCCGCCACCAGCAGCCCGCACATGACGAAGAGCAGCATCAGCGCACCCCCCCGATCCGCAGGTTCAGCGGGGCGGGCCAACTCCCGTACGCGGACTGCAGCAACCCCGCGTCGAAGCCCGCCCGGCGCAGGTCGTCCAGGCAGTTCGGCGGGGTGTGCGGCACGGCCCGGGGCTCGCCCAGGTCGGGGCGCGGGCCGAAGACGGTGTTGGTGGCCGGGCGGCCGCTCTCACCGAGGCCGGTGATCTCCAGCACGTGCGAGACGAAGCGGTGCCGGCCGCCGCCCACGGCGGTCTCGTCCACCATGGCCACGTGCACGATCAGGTCGACCGCGTTGGCGGTCAGCCGGTAGGCCAGGCTGTCGGTCATGTGCGAGCCGTACTCCAGGCAGAGTTCGGCGATCCGGTCGACCACCATGTGCGGGCCGCGCGCGTGCAGGGTGCACATCGAGCCGCCCTCGCCGTTGGTCATCACCCGCAGCATCGGGACCACCTCGCCGGAGCGGACCTCGCCGACGATGATCCGGGACAGCGTCATCCGCAGGGCGGCGGGGATCAGTTCACCGATCGTCAGCTCGCCGGCCGCCCGCCCGTCCACCCGCTCGCCGTTGCCCTCCCTGGCCTCCATCGGGACCACCTGGCGCAGGTGCCCCAGGGTGTGCAGCCAGAGCTCGAACTCCGACTCCAGGGTGCCGACCCGTTCGTCCGGCGGGATCTCGGCGGCCATCGCGCGCAGCAGGCTGGTCTTGCCGACCCCCTGGGTGCCGGTGATCATCACGTTCTTCCTGGCTCGGATGGCCGAGGCCAGGAAGGCGGCCAAGGTGGCGTCCACGGTGCCGAGTTGGACCAGGTCGGCGAGGGTCGCCGAGGCCACCCGGTGCCGCCGGATCGCCACGTACGGACGGGGCGTCACCTCGGTGAGCGCCTGCAGGCGCATCCCGCCCTCCAGGCGCAGCGCCAGGGTCGGGCTGGCGGTGGAGAGGCTCCGCTCGCCGCCGCCGTGCTGCCGGGCCAGGTCCTGGAGCAGCTCGACCAGCTCCTCGTCGCTCTCGGCCACCGGCGGCACCTGGCGCAGCGGTTGGTGCACCTTGGAGATCCACACGTCGTCGCAGCCGTTGATCAGGATGTTCTCGATGTCCGGGTCGTCCAGGTAGGGCTGCAGCCGCCCGGCCCGGAACAGCAGGTCGTAGACGGTCTCGGCGAGCGCCCGGTCCTGCTCCCTGGTGGGCGGGATGCCGTGGGTCTGGGCGTACGCGTCGGACCAGCGGGCCACCGCCTCCTCGATCAGCGCCCGGCCGCGCTGACGCCGGGTGGCCCGGTCCGCCTCCACCCCGGAGGCGTCCGCCAACCGGGTGAGCTGCTGGTGCAGTTCGGCCGCGACCTGCCGCTTGAGCTCCCGGGCCACCTGCTGGTCGACCACCGGCTTCACCGCGACCGGCTGGATCACCGGGGCCGAACCAACCGCCCCCGCACCGGAGTTGACCGGGCCGGTGGTGAACTGGCCAACCGGGCTCGCGCTCGGTATCACCGGCGGGGCAGCCGTCCAGGGCAGCCCCGCCGGATCGGCGTTCGCGGGCTTGTGCAGCGGGTCGTACAGCGGGCTACCGCGCACGGAGCACCTGCCCGTAGACCGGCGGCGACTGCGGCGGCGACTCCCACTGGCCGGGGAACGGCGCGGGCGCGGGAGGCTGCGGCACCGGCGGGGCCGGGTACGGCTGCTGCAGCGGGTAGGCGTCCTGGGGGTAGGGCTGCTGGGCCTGCGGCTGGTGCGGTTGGTGCGGGTGGGACTGCTGCGCGTAGGCCAACGGGTGTGACTCCGGGGCGGGTTGGGCGGCGATCGGCGACGGCGCGGCCACCGGTGCGACGGTCGGCGCCAGCCGCTGGCGGCGGCGCCGGACCAGCAGCTGGATCTGGTCGACGGTGGTCCGGGCGGTCCGCATCAGCTCCGAGCGGATGAACCGCCGGTCGGTGGTGTCGCCACCGTCCGAGAGCAGCCGGGCGGTGCGCGGTACGTACGGCAGCACCCCGAGCACCGGCACCCCGAACTGCCGGGAGACCTCGGCCGCCGGGTAGGGCCCCTCGGCGACCAGCAGCAGGCCGACCCCGTCCGCACCCGTCCCTGCCTGCTCCAGGTCCTCGCGCAGCGCGGCCAACCGGGGCCTGGTCGCGCTCAGCCCGCGCAGCGTGCTGCGCAGGACGACCGCCACCACGTCGGCCCGCCGGGCCAGCACCGCGCCGGGTCCCTGGGCACCGGAGCGGCCGAGGTCGAGGATCACGTCGTAGCCCTGCGGTTCGAGCCCGTGCAGCGCCTCCAGCAGTGGCTCCCAGGTGTACGCCAGGCCGGGCGCCTGGGCCGGGTCGGTCAGCCCCGGCAGCAGCAGGCGGTCGCCGGTGCCGGCCGGGGAGAGGTCGATCAGCTGCTCCCACAGGGTCTGGGCGAGCAGCCCGCGACGGTCCGCCACGGCCAGGTTGCGCAGCCCGAAGACCGCCTCGACCCGTCCCTCCAGCGCGCCGGCCAGCACCGCGCCGCCGTCCGGGTCGCACTCCACCAGCAGGACCTTGCGGCCCGGCTGCAGCGGCCAGGCCAGCAGCAGGGCGAGCGCACCGGTGGTGGCACCGGGGGCACCGGGGCCGCCGACCACCGTGATCACGGCCATCAGGCCACGCTCCCGCTCGGAGCCGGGGTCGGGGCCGCGGCTGCGCTGCCGGCCCGCGGTGCCAGGATGATCTGCAGCTTGCCGGTGGCCACCCAGGCGGCCAGCCGGGTGCCGTCGGCGGGCGCCACGGCCACGTCGATCACCACGCTGCCGTCGGTGTCGGCCTTGCCGACCGCCACCACCCGGACCGCGAGCGTCTCCGGGGTCCGCACGGTGGAGCCGCCCTGGCCCGAATCCGGGGTGGAGACCACCAGCACCCGGTCCCCGGGTTGCAGCCGGGTGGCCGGGAGCTGGGTCCGCTTGGTGGCGACCCCGACCACGGTCTGGCCCGCCTCGACCAGCGGATCGTCCGTCAGGTCGGCCTTCACCAGCAGTGCTCCCCGGCGCAGGTCGCCGGTGGCCCGCAGCCCGACCGCCTTGGTCCGCTCCTGGGCGCCGAGCGGCCGGAGCGCGGGGTCGGAGGCGATCCGGGCCACCACCAGGTCCTCGGCACTGATCGCCTGACCCTTCGGTACGTCACGGGCCAGCGCCAGCACGGCGATCCGCTGGCCGGTGCTGTTGTAGAGCACCGCCCCGCCGAGGCCGCCGGCCGCCACCATGGCCACCGCCATGGCCAGCACCGCCGGGCGCCGCCGCCGGGCCCGCAACGTGCGCGGCGGGGTCCGCGGCGGGATGCCGGACGCGCTCCGGCCCGGCTCGGGGGCGGACTGGGCGGAGCCCACGGTCGCGGTGCCGGGGCTCGGCGAGGGGAAGGTTCGGTGCTCCACCGGGCTTCGGCCTTTCGTACGAGTGCGGTGCAGGGCGGTGCGAGTGCGGTGCAGGGCGGCGTGGGTCCGCCGGTGCGGCGCCCGCTAGTTGATCAGCTGGACCTCGGCGACCCGGAGCGGCATCGGAGCCGCGGCCGGTACGGGGAAGTCGAACTCGACCTTGGCGTTGGTGTCGCTCCGGGTGGCGGTGACGTGCCAGATCGCGGTGGCCACCAGGTAGAGCGTCCCGTCGGCGCGGTGCGAGGAGCTGCTCCGGTAGAGGTACTTGCAGTCCGGCGACTCGGTCCGGCCCAGATCGGCCCGGTACGGCGTGCCGGACCCGGGGCACTCGGCGGTGTGTCCGTCGTCCATGTCCCAAGTCACCGTCAGCACCTCGGCGGTGGCGGTCACACTGATCACGTTGCCCTTGGCCGTGGCGGTCAGCGGACCGACGCTGGCCGGGCTCCGGTCGTACCAGAGCCAGAGCGGTGCCCCGACCACGGCGCTGCCACCGGGGGCGGCGTGCATGGCCGGCGGGGCCAGCTGCAGCTTCGCCAGTGCCTCCCGGCGCAGGTTCACCACGTCGTCGGTCGGCGGCGCTCCGGCCGGGGGGACGGCGAAGAACTGCGGGCCGTCCACGTCGGACCCGCCGTCCCGGCAGCTGACCAGATAGATGTCACCGGTGGCCGGGTCACGGCCGCCCCAGGCCCGCGCATCCGCGGCGGGCTTGGGGCGCTCCAGCTTGTAGTAGCAGCCGGTGGAGTTGCTGTACCAGCCCAGGTTGTCGTCCCAGCAGGCGATTTCCGGCCTGCCCTCCTCGTGCGAGTAGCACTTCGCCGCGACGGTCTCGCTCGTGCCGCCGCCGCCCGGATGTCCGGTGCTGGTGCTGCCGGGCTCGGTCACCTTGACGCAGATGTCCCGCGAGGCGCACGGGGTCACCGTGCCGCCCGGCTCCTCGGCGGCGGCCGGGGTGATCGTCGCCGCCAGCATTCCGATCATCAGCAGGACACGAACCAAGATTCCCGGTGAAGTTCTCAACACGACCGGCTCTCCTCGCGTTTGAAGTCCACGATCAGCCAGCGCGAGTCCGCTTTCCGGAGCGTGGCTGTGGCGACGTACCGGGTCAGCCGTTGCGCCGGATCACGCAACGCCTTGGTGCCGGCATCCGCCTGGTGCCAATCCGTCACGTCGACACAGTCCTCGACGGTCGCGGACGGCGGATTCTCGGTGAGCCGAATCGACTTCACCAACGGTGAGTTGCGCGGAGTCCCGACCATCACCAGTTTCGCGTCACGGAGTTGCTGACGCGTGATCAGGGTGTCGCTCAGTGCCTGGTCGACGGCGAAGGCACGGACGGCCGCCGGGTCCTGCTCGGGTTGGCCGAAAGCCGTGATCCGCGCCTCCCACCAGCCCTGATAGGCCCGCAGGACGACCCGGCCGACCGCGCCGTCGACTCCTTCGGTGGGTGCGTTCTGCACCACCGCCGAGCCACTGGGCGTGACCGCCGGGACAGTTGGGGCCGCAGTGACATCGGGCAGCCGGTCGGTGGGACTCCCGCCCTCGGAGGCGCCGCAGGAAGTGAGCAGCAGCAGTGCCAGCCCACCGGCCCCAACCGCCCCAGGGCGCACTGTAATTACGCGCTGCCGCATTCGCCCCACCTCATCGCGGCCGACCCGAACGGAGCGCCGACCGCAGCAGATATCCGCCGCCCGAACCACTGCTCACGGGACATTGATTCTTCGCCAACTCGCCCCGCCCCGGCAACACCTCGGGCCCCCTGACCTTACGCGGAAGGCGGATCGGTTGGGGCACTTTCGCGCCACAGAACTGCCAACAGTTCCTCAGAAAGCGACAATCCGGCCAATGCGCCCCGCACCGCAGCCCGATTGCGCAACAGCAGCCGCCCGTGCTCACCCGGCGTCAACAACCGCACCTGGCCCGCCCCGTACCCCGACTCCGCCCAGGCCAGCTCCTGCTCGAGCGCGGGCTGGAGCTCCACCGGGGCGACCGCCGCCGGGGCGCCGGGCAGACCGTGCTCCAGCACCCGGTCCAGCGCCCAGCTGAACGAGCCCTCGCCGCCCGGCAGTACGGACTCCCTGCCCCGGCGCGGACCGGCGTACCTGGCCACCCGGCCCCAGAGCGGCACCCGGGAGTGGCTGAGCAGCTCGCCCGCGCCCTCCTCGCCCCGCTCCAGCGCGGCCCAGGCATCCCGGTCCGCGACCGTGTCCACCAGCAGCAGGGTCTCCTCCTGGTCGCCGTGCACCATGGTGCTCACCACCCAGTCCCAGGCCAGCCCGCGGCGGTACGCGTTCTCCGGGGTGGCACCGGCCGTGACCAGGGCCAGCCGGCGGCCGCGCGGATCGACCGCGAGCTGGCCGAGCAGGCAGACCACCAGCCAGCGGGCCGGGCGCTGGGCGGCCGCCCGCAGCGCGGTGAGCATCGCGTTGGCGTCGGCCTCCGGCGGCACCAGGGTCACCCGGCTCCCCCGGGCACCCGCGTCGAAGCACCGCCCCGGCAGACCGGCCGCCAGCAGCCGGGCTCCGGCCGCCGCCTGGGCCGACCCCGCATGGGCCCGCTCCGGCCCACCGTCCGCGCCGATCACCACCAGTTCGATGCCGCCGCTCACCGGTACCCACCCCTCACTAGCCCGCTCCCGCCGACAAGGTATCGGTCCGTTTCCGGTGCCGGGGCCTTTCATCCGGATTGACGCAGGTCAGCGACCATCGAGGCAGCATCAGGGACCATGGGCCCTATTGACTCCGCCGCCGGAGCGGCACCATCGAGGTATGGACCGAGACGACCGCGTGGAGACCCTGAGCGAGGCCGAGTGCCTGCAGCTGCTCCGCACCGTGCCCATCGGGCGCGTGGTGTACACCGAGCACGCGCTCCCGGCCGTCCTCCCGGTGGCCTTCGAGGTGGCCCCCGACGACCGGCTGGTCCTCGGCCTGCGCGCGGGCAGCACGCTGAGCCGCGCCCTGGACGGGACGGTGGCGGCCTTCCAGGCCGACCTGCTCGACCCGGTCGGCCGGAGCGGCTGGAGCGTCCTGGTGCACGGCCGCGCCGAGGTGGTCCGGGACGAGGCCGAGTTCCAGCGGCTGCTGCGCAGCGGTCCGGTGCCGTGGATCGGCGGCGGGCAGCAGCGGATGTTCGTCCGGATCACCCCCGAGCTGGTGAGCGGCCGCCGGCTGCTGACGGCCGGGCAGAGCCTGCACCGGGCGTAGTGAGATCCTGGGGCCGCTGACAAGTGACCAGCGAGTAGGCATACTCTCCGGTGCCCCGTCAGCACCCCCCACCAGGAGCAGCCGTGACCACGTACGCCTCTCTCGCCGACCTGACCGCCGCGGTCGGCACCGAGCTCGGCACCAGCGAGTGGCACACCATCGACCAGGCCAGGGTGGACCTGTTCGCCGAGGCGACCGGCGACCACCAGTGGATCCACGTCGATCCGGCGCGGGCCAAGGAGAGCACCTTCGGCGGCACCATCGCGCACGGCTACCTGACGCTGTCGCTGATCCCGGTGCTGGCCAAGGAGTGCTACGCCGTCGAGGGGATCAGGATGGCCCTCAACTACGGCTCCGAGAAGGTCCGCTTCCCCGCCCCGGTGCCGGTCGGCACCGCGATCCGGGCCACCGCCGAGCTGGTCTCCGCCGAGCAGGTCGCCGGGGGCGTACAGGCCGTGGTCCGGTACACCATCACCAGCGAGGGCAGCCCGAAGCCGCACTGCGTGGCGGAGACGATCACCCGGTTCTACCCGGTCTGACGGTCGCTCAGCGGGGCGGTTAGACCGAACGGATCGCCTGCCTACGCCCCACCGGGTCGGTGCGGCATATCGCCGGTAATGTCCGATGGGACGGACCAACCCCGCTCATGGAGGCGCCGTGCCCAGCTCCGCTGCCTGGACGTCCCGGGTCGCCGCTCTCACCGCACTGCTCGCCACTGGCACTCCGCCGATCGGCGAACTGCCCCGCGCCGCCTGGCGCCAGGTCCGTACCGAGTCCTTCGGGACCGAACCGACCGGCGCCCGGCTGGCCCGGATCCTGAACTCCCCGCACTTCGCGGACGGCAGCTTCCAGAACCCGGTACCGACCCGGCGGCTGGCCGGGGGACGGTCCCGGCTGGAGCTGACCCGCCGGCAGTTCGCCGCCAACCGGCACCGCAGGCAGCCCACCGCCGCCGTCCCGCTGCACCGGCTGCTGCCGATCGAGCTGGCCGAACCGCCCGCCGACGGACTGCGGCTGACCTGGCTCGGGCACGCCACCGTACTGGCCGAACTGGACGGCCGCCGGGTGCTGTTCGACCCGGTCTGGGGTGAGCGCTGCTCACCGTTCGGCTGGACCGGACCGAAGCGGCTGCACCCGATGCCGATCCCGCTGGCCGAGCTCGGCCCGGTGGACGTGGTGGTGATCTCGCACGACCACTACGACCACCTGGACCTCGCCACCGTGCGCACGCTGGCCGCCTCCGGCGCCGCCTTCGCCGTACCGCTCGGGATCGGCGCGCACCTGGAGCACTGGGGCATCCCGGCCGACCGGATCACCGAACTGGACTGGTGGGAGTCGGCCGAGGTGGCCGGGCTGACCCTGACCGCCACCCCCGCCCGCCACTACTGCAACCGCGGTCCCCGGGCCAACCCGCTGGTGCTCTGGGCCTCCTGGGTGGTGGCGAGCGGCTCGCACCGCCTCTTCCACAGCGGCGACACCGGCTACTTCCCCGGCTTCGCCGAGATCGGCCGCCGGTTCGGCCCGTTCGACCTGACGATGATGCAGATCGGCGCGTACAGCGATCTCTGGCCCGAGGTGCACATGACCCCCGAGGAGGGCGTCCGGGCCCACCTCGACCTCGGCGGCGACCTGTTGCTGCCGATCCACTGGGGCACCTTCAACCTGGCCCCGCACCCCTGGGAGGAGCCGGCCGAACGGACCGTCGCCGCCGCCCGGGCGCTCGGCGCCCGGCTGGTGGCACCCCGGCCCGGCAAGCCGTTCGAGCCGGCCGACCCACCCGCGCTCAAGCTCTGGTGGCGGGCGGTCGCCGCGATGCCTCGGGGTGCCGAGCTGCTGGTCCCCGACGGGTTCTCCACCCACACGGACGACGGGGTCACCGTCTGAACGGCGGCGGCGTCAGCGCCCGAACGGCCGGGGCCTGGACCGGATGATCCGCCAGGCCCCTTGCTGCACCAGCAGGGTGAGCACCCCGGCGAGCACGATGCCGAGCAGGTTCAGCAGCAGTTGGACGGCCGATCCGCCGGCCTGCGCGTAGTCCCCGTACCCGAGCGCCACCGCCGCGTTGGCGGCGGCCGGCACGGTGGTCACCGAGATCGCCACCCCGACCAGGGCCCCGGCCTTGGCCGAGGTGAGCGAGAGCAGTCCGGCCACACCGGCCAGGAAGGCGACCACGAAGGACATCGCGTCGGGCTTCCAGATGAACGAGGTGTTCGGCCGGGCCGACTCGAACTGGTCCTGGGTGAACAGCCCCAGACCGTCCATCAGCAGCGAGAACCCCACGGTGAGCAGCATCGCCACCGCGAAGCCGACCAGCAGCGCGTTCAGCGACCGCAGTGCCGGGTGCAGCCTGCGCTGCACCAGTGCCACGCAGAGTCCGGCCACCGGGCCGAACTCCGGACCGACCACCATCGCGCCGACGATCAGGATCGCGCTGTCCAGCACCGCGCCGCAGGCCGCCAGCATGGTCGCCACCGCCATGAACGCCAGGTAGACGGCGGTAAGGGTGGACTCCTCGTGGGTGATCTCGGAGACCGCCTCCCAGACCAGCGCGTCCGCGCCCTCCCCCGGAGCCAGCTCCTCGGCCAGGTCGGCCGACTTCGAGATGGTCAGCTGAATCTGCTGGACGTCGATCGCCCCGCGCTCGGCCAGCCCAATCGCCCGCAGCCCGGCCAGCACCTCATCGGCGGCCTCCCGGGCCACGTCGCAGAGCACCACGTCCCCGGCGGGGCGGACCGCCGCGTCGGGCAGCAGCACCACGTGGGTGACGCCGACCCAGCCGTCCAGGTCGGTCAGTACGGTGTCGCGCAGGTCGGTGGGGACGATCAGTCGCAGATGCAGCACCGGGCAAGCCTAGACCCGGGGGATCAGCGGCTGGCGGTGGCGACGACGCCCTGTTGGACGGTCTCCACGGTCGCGCCGACGCCGAGGGTGCCGAGGGCGACGGAGGCGGCCACTGCGGCGCAGGCGATGAAGCGGCGGTGCCGCTTCGGGAGGGGGAAGCGCGGTACTTCCAGGGCCAGGGGGGCCGGGGCGGATCGAGCGTTCATGATGGTCAGCATTCCAAGGCGTTGTTAAACCGTGACGACGCCAGAGTGAAGTCTGGACGGGGGCTGGGCGTCCGGATATCGGTACCGGCGCGGCAGTCAGGATGACACCGGCCGGCCGCTCCGGCGGCGAACGGTCAGCCCCGGTCGGCCCAGTTCACTCGGACGGGGGATGCTTCTCGGGGCGCGCCCCGGACGCTACGCCGGCCCGGTGGTCGGCCATCGCGTCGCCGACCGCGACCCGGACCGCGTCCCGCAGCCCGTGCGCCGCGTGCAGCCTGGACGGGCCGGCCGCCGGGTCCTCCCGGAGCTCACGCACCAGCGCGACGCAGAGCAGCAGCATCACCACCACGAACGGCAGCGCGACCAGGATGGTGGCGTTCTGCAGCGCCGTCAGGCCGCCGGCCAGCAGCAGCGCGGCGGCCACCCCGCCCATCAGCACACCCCAGACCACCACCAGCCAGGTCTTCGGGTGCAGCGAACCCCGGCTGGAGAGCGAGCCGAGCACCAGCGAGGCGGAGTCGGCGCTGGTGATGAAGAAGGTCATCACCAGCACCACCGCGATGACGCTGGTGACGCCGCCCAGCGGCAGCGACTTGAGCATCTCGAACAGCGAGGCCTCGGCGCCCGCCGGAATGGTGCCCACCAGGTCGGCGGCGCCGGTGGAGTCCAGCCGGATCGCGGTGCCGCCCATCACGCAGAACCAGATCACGGTGGCCCCGCTGGGCACCAGCAGCACGCCGAGCAGGAACTGACGGATCGTCCGGCCGCGCGAGATGCGCGCGATGAAGGTGCCGACGAACGGGGCCCAGGAGAGCCACCAGGCCCAGTAGAAGATCGTCCAGCTGCCGAGCCAGGCCTCGTCCGTGAAGGCGCCGGTCTGGGTGGCCATGCTGGTCAGGTCGGCGAGGTAGCCACCGACCGTGGAGGGGATCGCGTCCAGCACGTAGACCGAGGGGCCGAAGAGGAAGACGAACAGCATGATCAGGCAGGCCAGCACCACGTTGGCGGTGGAGAGCCACTTGACGCCCTTGTGCACGCCGGAGAAGGCGGAGAGCACGAAGGCGGCGGTCAGCGAACCGATGATGATCAGCTGGACGTTCTCGCTGGACTTGACCGAGGTGATGTAGCCGAGGCCGTCGGCCACCTGCAGCGCGCCGAGGCCGAGGCTGGTGGCGGAGCCGAACACGGTGGCGAAGACCGCCAGCAGGTCGATCGCCCGGCCGGGCCAGCCGTCCGCGCCCTTGGTGCCGATCAGCGGGACGAACGCGGCACTGATCCGGTTGCCCCGGCCCTTGCGGAAGGTGGTGTACGCCAGCGCCAGGCCCCCGACCGCGTAGATCGCCCACGGGTGCAGAGTCCAGTGGAAGAGCGAGAACTCCAGCGCCGACTGGGCGGCGGCCGGGGTCTGCGGCTCGATCCCGGAGCCTGGCTGGGGTGCCGCGTACAGCTGGAGCGGCTCGCCGACACCGTAGAACATCAGGCCGATGCCCATGCCCGCGCTGAACATCATCGCGACCCAGGCCAGCGTGTTGAACTCCGGCTCCTCGTCGTCCCGTCCGAGCCTGATCCGGCCGAACCGGCTGAACGCCAGCAGCACGGTGAGCACCAGGAAGACGTCGGCGGCCACCACGAACAGCCAGCCGAAGTTGTGCAGCACCCAGCCGAGCGCGCTGCTGGAGACCCGGCCGAGCGAGTCCGCCGCGAACACGCCCCAGGCGACCACCCCGAGCACCGCGACGGCACTCACCCCGAACACCACCTTGTCGGTGGGCAGGGTGGCCTTGGGCTCCTCGGGCTGACTGCTCATCAACTGACTCCGGCAGGGCTACGGTCGGACAATAGCTACATTTCGTACTATGTCCGCCGCGCAGCCCCGGCGCGGGCAGGACGCGCCGAGGGGCCTGGTGACGGGCGGTCAGGCCGCCTCGTACGGCGTCAGCACCAGCCGGACCACGTCCTCGAGGCGGCGGCGGGCGTCGTCCAGCGTGGTCCGGCCGGTCACCCAGGCGGTCAGCTCGCCCTGCCAGGAGTGGCCGACGATGTGCCGCACCAGCTCACCGGCGGCCGGGGGCAGCCGGGGGCCGACCGCGTCCAGTGCCGCCCGGTCGGCCCGGGCCAGCGACTGCAGCGTCTCGCTGGCGAACGGGTCGGTCGAGGCGGCCACCGCGACCCGGAGCCGGGCCAGTTGGGGCTGTCGTTGGTAGGCGCGCATACCGTTGCGGACGAACCGCACCACCCGGTCGGTCTCGGCCTGCCCGTGCCGGGAGCCGCGCTGCTCGGCGACCAGGTCGGCGAGCAGCAGGCGGTGCCAGTCCGCGATGGCGGCGGCGAGCAGATGGTCCTTGGAGGAGAAGTACCGGTAGGCGGTGCCGAGGGCCACTCCGGAGCGCTCGCAGACGTGTTTCATCTGGAGTCTCTCCACGCCGGCCTCGTTCACCAGCGCGAGGGCGGCCGAGATCAGGCTGTTGCGGCGTTCGAGCTGACGGGGCGACATCGCCTCCACCGGCCTTGGTGACAGGTCAACCTTGGTCACCCGCACCATGATACGGGCCGGGATCGCTCGGGCGAACGACGCCTGAACTGGTGCTACCCGCGGCGCTCGCGGAGCAGTGCCTCCTGGACGGCGGAGGCCACCAGGTTCCCCTGCCGGTCGTAGAACTCGCCGTGCGCCAGCCCCCGCCCGTCCGAGGCGGACGGGCTGCGCTGGGCGAACAGCAGCCACTCGTCGGCGCGGAACGGGCGGTGGAACCACATCGCGTGGTCCAGCGAGGCGAGCATGATCCGGGCCGGTGCGGTGCGCTGGATCCGGTGCGGCTGCACGGTCAGCACGGTGGTGGAGGCGAGCGTCAGGTCGGACAGGTAGGTCAGCGCGCAGACCTGCAGCAGCGGGTCGTCCCCGGGCAGCGGGCTGCCGGTCCGCAGCCAGACGAACTGCTGTGGGGCGCCGGGCAGTTCGGGTGGCAGGCCGGGTGTGTCGGGCGGGATGAAGCGCAGCTCCAGGGTACGGAAGGCGCTCGCCAGGTAGTCCTTCGGCGCGGCCTCCGCCCAGGCCAGGAAGGGGTCGGGCAGCTCTTCGGGCCCCGGCACCTGCGGCATCGCGGACTGCCGGGCCCCCGGCGTCGGCTCCGGGAACTTGAACGAGGCGGAGAGCGTGAAGATCACCTCACCGTGCTGAACCGCCGTCACCCGCCGGGTGGCGTACGAGAACCCGTCCCTGGCCCGGTCCACCTGGTAGTCGATCGGGTGCCGGGGATCGCCGGGGCGGAGGAAGTACCCGTGCAGCGAGTGCACCTGGCGCTCGGCGTCCAGCGTCTTTCCGGCGGCGGTGAGCGCCTGCGCGGCGACCTGGCCGCCGAACGCGCGCATCGGCGCCCCGGCGTGGCAGCGGCCACGGAACAGGTTCTCGTCCAGCCGCTCGATCCGGAGCAGGTCGACGAAGGAACCGGCCGTCTCTCCGGCCTCGGGCACTCTGCTGGCGTCCATCACGCGGCACAGCGTACGCCATGCGTTCTGGAACACGTTGCAGGAATGCCCCCGCCGACTCGGGACCTCAGCCGACCACCAGCGGCCGGGAGTGCCGCCCCGAACCCGGCGGCTGCGGGAGCTCCGCCTCCGGCGCGTAGCGGGCGGCCGGAGCCCGGAGCAGCCAGGCCCGCCCCGCCGGGGCGATCAGCTGCATCCGGTGCAGCAGGTCCAGCGCGTCCCGCCGAAAGGCCGTCAGATCGGCCAGGTAGGCCCGCCGCCAGCCGGACCGCAGGCCGTACTCGTCGGTGACGTCGCCGAGTGCGCCGTCTATCAGGGCATCCGGGATCAGCACCGCCGGGGGCGCGGCCTCGCCGGACAGCGGGCGCAGCTCCTCGACCAGCCGGGCGGCCAGCAGCAGCGCGGCCTGCGCCACGGTGCCGGTGCCCGGCAGTGCCAGGTCGGTCAGCTCGTCGGCCGGGTCCAGCAGGGCGACGCCCTCGGCCCGGATCTCCGCCTCGAGCCCGAGGAACTCGGCGAACAGCTCGGCCTCCGGCTCCAGCCGGCCCTGCAGCCAGTGCCGCTGGTCCGGCGTCAGCTCGTCCAGCAGCACCACCGGCGTCTCGGCCAGCCGCCGCCGGACCGCCAGCGCGGGGCCGACCGGCGCCGGTGCGGGCAGCGGCGCGAGCGCCCTGGCCAGCTCGGGGTCAGGCACCCCGTCGGCCGTCAGCACCTGCCACTCGGTCAGTTGCCGACGCACCCCCGGCACCTCCAGCGCGGCCGGCCGCTGCTCGGCCAGGGCAGCGAGGGCGAGCACCAGGGCTGCGTACCCGCCCGGGGTCCAGGCGGTGTCGGCCGCCGGTGCCAGGGCGCGGCCGGGCAGCGGGGCCTTGTGCAGGCGGGCGTGCCGGGCGCCGACGGTCAGCGGGTAGCCGAGCACGGTGGCGAACCGCTCGGTCAGCCAGTCGGCGTGGCGGACGATCAGCGGGAAGCCCGCGCCGTGCGGCCCGTCGGCGGTGACCAGCGGCTGGGCGGCGAGCAGCCGGGCGGCGGTGCGGCGCTCGACCGCGATCTCCTGCGGGGTGCTGCCCGGGGAGTGCTCGGGCTTGCGGTGTCGGCCGCGCCGGCCGCTGACGGCGGGTGTGCCGCGCCGGGCCAGCACCCCGCTGCGGCGGCCGCCCTCCCGGGGCCGCAGGCCCGCCGGGTGATGGACCGTCGGGCCGTGCCACCAACTCAGCTCGGCCCCGGCCCGGGGCCCGTCGGGCAGCGCGCCGCCCAGGTGCCGGGCACCGTAGAGGCCGAACGCGGCGGTGAACAGCTCGTCGGCGGCCTGCTGGTCGGCAGCGGCCAGCCGGTCGGCCAGCAGCTCGGCGGCGCCCCGGCCGGTGGTCTGCGCGGGCACTCCGGCGATCGCGTCGGCGGTGAGCCGCCCCGCCCCCGTCGCGCGTCCGCCCGTTGCCACCGTCGGTGCCTCCCCGGCTCCGACCGTGTCCTCGTACCGCTCCATGTCGCCCACCAGAGTAGACGGTGCCCGAGCCCCTCCGTGGCACCCCGCAGCCGATCCGGCCGATTTCCGTCGTACTCTCACCTACGCGTCGGTAACAACCTCTTCCGCAGGCCGCCCGCTGTCACCTATCGTCCTCGGCATGCCGAACCTGCCCAACGTCGTGCTGTGGTCGATACCCGCCTTCGTGCTGCTCACCGTCCTGGAAGTGGTCTCCTACCGCTTCCATCCGGACGAGGAGGAGCAGGGGTACACCGCCAAGGACACCGCGACCAGCCTCACCATGGGACTGGGCAGCCTGGTCTTCGACACCGCCTGGAAGATCCCGATCGTGGCGATCTACTCCGCGCTGTACGAGCTGACGCCGCTCCGGGTGCCGGTGCTCTGGTGGACCGTGCCGCTGATGCTGCTGGCGCAGGACTTCTTCTACTACTGGTCGCACCGCGGCCACCACGTGATCCGGATTCTCTGGGCCTGCCACGTGGTGCACCACTCCAGCAAGCACTACAACCTCTCCACCGCACTGCGGCAGCCCTGGACCAGCGCCACCACCTGGGTGTTCTACATCCCGATGATCCTGGCCGGGGTGCACCCCGCCGCGCTGGCGTTCTGCTCCTCGGCCAACCTGGTCTACCAGTTCTGGATCCACACCGAGCGGATCGACCGGCTGCCCCGCCCGCTGGAGTTCGTCCTCAACACCCCGTCGCACCACCGGGTTCACCACGCCTCGCAGGGCGGCTACCTGGACCGGAACTTCGGCGGCATCCTGATCCTGTTCGACCGCCTGTTCGGCTCGTTCACCCCCGAGACCACCAAGCCGGTCTACGGGCTGACCAAGAACCTGAGCACCCACAACCCGCTCCGGGTGGCCACCCACGAGTACGCCTCGATCGCCCGCGACCTGGCCGCCGCCACCACCTGGCGGGACCGGGTCCGCCACCTCATCAACGGTCCCGGCTGGCAGCCGGGCCCCACCGACCGCCCGGAGGGCACCACCGCATGACCATCACCGGCCGACTCCGCACCGCCCGTGGCCTGCTGACCACCTTCGCGGCCACCTCCGCCGTGCACCTCGGGGCGATCGCCACCGGCGCGAGCGCGGTCCAGCACGCCACCAAGCCCGCGCTGATGCCGCTGCTGGCGGGGTGGGTGGCGGCCCGGGCGGAGCACGCGCCGAAGTTGTTGGTGCCCGCGCTGGCGTTCAGCACCGGCGGGGACGTGCTGCTCCAGGTCGGCGGGGAGGCCGCGTTCCTGGCCGGGATGGGCTCGTTCGCGGCGGCGCACATCTGCTACGTGACCATGTTCGTGAAGCTCGGGGCGCTGGAGGACCGGCGGCGCACGGTGCTCACCGCGCTGGCGTACGCGGCGGCCTGGGGCGTGATGATCAGTCAGCTCTGGCCCGGGCTGGGCGACCTGAAGATCCCGGTCGCGATCTACAGCCTGCTGCTCTCCTCCACCGCGGTCAGCTCGGCCGGCCTCGGCTGGCGGACCGGCCTGGGCGGGGCGCTGTTCCTGCTCTCGGACACCCTGATCGCCACCGAACTGGCCGAGTGGAAGGCCCTGCCGGGCCACGGCTTCTGGATCATGGCGACCTACGTCACGGCGCAGTACCTGCTGGCCGAGGGCACCATCCGGGCCACCCGGCCCGAGAACGTACCGCTCAGCGCCCCGCTGGCGMCGGCGGGGCGCTGAGCGACCGAGGAGAGACTCCGACGGCGGGTCAGAGCGCGGTCCGGCGCCGGAGCAGCCAGAAACCTCCGACCCCGGCGCCGACCAGGGCGCCACCGGCCACCAGGTCGGCCGGTCCTGGCCGGACCGACCCGCCCAGGCCGGTCTTCACCGGGCCGGTCGGCAGCTTGCCGCCGTCGGCCGGGGCGCCGGCCTGCGAGCCGGTCCTGACCTCGATCGCGCCGGTGAAGGTGTCGTGGTTCGGGCAGCTTCCGTCAATGCCCCAACTGGAGCTCTTGCCCGCCTTGGCGGCGAACTCCTCCTTGGAGGCGAGCAGCGCCTTGCCGCTGTACTTGCCGTCCGGACCGACCGTGAGGGTCGCGCTGCCGGTGGAGAAGGCCTGCGAGTTGGCGGTGACGGTCTTCACCGAGCTGGTCTCGCAGGTGACACTCACCGTCACGCTCTCACCGGGCGCCGCCTCGGCGGGGTGCACCCAGGCCGGCTCGACGCTCTTGGCCGCCGCGTGGGGTGCGGCGAGCCCGAGCAGGGCGATGGCGCCCAGCAGGGTGGTGGCCGTACGCGAAGCGCGCATGCCGTACCTCCAGGTTCTCGGGCGCAGCGCGGGACTCCGTCGTCGCCGTAATCGAACAGCTACACCCTGTCAGCTGTGACGCTAGGCAGCACGAGTCCGGTCGGCCACCGTTCGGGCCCATCCGGGGGGCGCACCACGGCTCAGAGGTCGAGGTCGACGACCACCGGGGCGTGGTCGGAGGTGCCCTTGCCCTTGCGGGCCTCGCGGTCCACGTAGCTGTCGGTCACCGCGTCGGCGAACGGCTTGTTCGCGTAGGTGAGGTCGATCCGCATCCCGAGGTTCTTCGGGAAGCCGAGCGCCCGGTAGTCCCAGAAGGTGTACGGGCGGTCGTACTTGAGGGCGCGCGGCATGACGTCCTGCAGCCCGGCCTCGCGCAGCGCGGCCAGCGCGGCCCGCTCGGCGGGGGTGACGTGGGTCAGCCCGGCGAACACGGCCGGGTCGTAGACGTCCTCGTCGGTGGGGGCCACGTTGAAGTCACCGAGCACCGCGAACGGGCGCTCGCCCGCCGCGTCCGCCAGCGTGGCCCTGCGCAGGGCCTCCAGCCACTCCAGCTTGTACTGGTAGTGCGCGTGGTCCACCTCGCGGCCGTTCGGCACGTACACCGACCAGACCCGGACCGGGCCGCAGGTGGCGGCGATCGCCCGGGGCTCGGTGTCGGGGATCAGTGCGCCGTCGGCCAGGAAGCCGGGCTGCTCGGGCAGGTCGCGGACGACGTCCTCCAGGCCGAGCCGGGAGACGATCGCCACGCCGTTCCACCGGCCGGTGCCGTGGGCGGCGGTCTCGTAGCCGAGCTCCTTGACCGCCTCGTACGGGAAGGCGTCCGAGGCGCACTTGAGCTCCTGGAGGCAGAGCACGTCGGGCTTGGCCGACTCCAGCCACTCCAGCAGCTTGGGCAGCCGCGCGGTGACGGAGTTGATGTTCCAGGTGGCGATGCGGACGGTCACGGCGGGCGGCCTTCCCGATGGGTGCTTCGGACGAGGGTGGGCACCCGCAGGGGTGCCCACCTCCGAACATACCGCCCGGCAGTGACAGCGATGACCCTCTGCCGGTTGGGGGGTGGGTGAAGGAGCGGCGGTGGGGTGCGTGCCTCGGCGGTGCCGAGGAGGGAGTCCATGCGGAGCATCGGCGACCGACGAGAAGCCGGCGAGGTGCGTGCCCCGGCGCCGCGACGCCGCCCCCCAACCGGCAGAGGGTCTTAGCGGGTCGGGTGGACCACCGCCGCCGAGCCACCGCCGCGGCGGGTCGGCTCGGCCGCCGCGATCCAGCGGCCGTCGGGCAGCCGCTCGACGCCGGTCGCGGCGCCGATCTCCGGGTTGAGCACGAAGCTGTGGCCGAGTGCCTCCAGGCCGGCCCGCTCCGGGCTCGCCAGGAAGGCCGGTTCGGCCTGGCTGGCGGCGGTGTTGCGCTGGCTGGCACGGGGGGCGGTGATCGCCTGTTCCAGCGTCAGGCCCCGGTCCAGGCGGCCGAGCAGGACCTGGAGCACGGTGGTGATGATGGTCGAGCCGCCGGGCGTGCCGACCGCGACCACCGGCTTGCCGTCCTTGAGCACCATGGTCGGCGAGATCGAGGAGCGCGGCCGCTTGCCGGGCCCGGGCAGGTTGGGGTCGGGCACCCCGGCGGTGGCGGGGGCGAAGGAGAAGTCGGTCAGCTCGTTGTTGAGCAGGAAGCCCCGGCCGGGCACGGTCAGGCCGCTGCCGCCGGTCTGCTCCAGGGTCAGGGTGTAAGCGACCACGTTGCCCCAGCGGTCGGCCACCGTCAGGTGGGTGGTGCTCGGGCCCTCGTGGGTCTCCGGCACCGCCTGGCCGCCGGTGGCGCAGGCGGCCGGGTGGTACGGGTCGCCCGCCGCCAGCGGGCTGGTCAGCGCATGTGCCGGGTCGATCAGGCAGGCCCTGGCAGCGGTGAACTCCTCGCTCAGCAGCTGCTGGGTCGGCACCTGGGAGAACGCTGGGTCACCGACCCACCGGCCCCGGTCGGCGAACGCGATCCGGCTGGAGTCCAGGTAGCGGTGCAGGTATTGGGTGGCGCTCACCGCGCCCAGGTCGCTGTGCTCCAGGATGCCGAGCGCCTCGCCGACCGTGGTCCCGCCGGAGGAGGACGGCGCCATCCCGTAGACGTCGTAGCCCCGGTAGTCGACGTGGGTGGGCTGACGGCGGATCACCCGGTAGTCCGCCAGGTCCTTGCGGTCCACCTGGCCCGGCCGGGCGTTCCAGCCGGAGGCCGGGTCGACCGGCGGGTGCTGGAGGGTGCGGACGATGTCGGCGGCCAGCTCCCCCCGGTAGAGCGTCTGGACTCCCTTGCGGCCCAGCTCGCGGTAGGTGTCGGCTAGTTCGGGGTTGCGGAAGGTCGAGCCGAGCACCGGCAGCTTGCCGCCGGGCAGGAACAGTTTGCTGGTGTCGGGGAAGGCTCTGAACCTGGTCTCGTTCAGCGCCGTCTGGTCCACGAACGTCTGGTCGACGGTGAACCCCCGGTCCGCCAGCTTGACGGCGGGCTTGAGGACCTCGTCCAGCCCCCGGCTCCCCCACAGCTCCAGCGCCTGGGCCCAGGTGGCCGGTGCGCCGGGAACGCCGACGCTCAGCCCGCTGGTCACCGCGTCGGCGAAGGCCAGCGGCTTGCCGTTCTCCTGGAACAGCGTCTCGCCCGCCGTCCGGCCGGCCACCTCGCGGCCGTCCAGCGTCTCCACCCGACCGGTGCGGGCGTCGTAGTGGACGAAGTAGCCGCCACCGCCGATGCCCGCCGAGTACGGCTCGGCGACCCCGAGCGCGGCGGCGGTGGCCACGGCGGCGTCCACCGCGTTGCCGCCGCGCCGCAGCACCTCGAGCCCGGCGGCGGTGGCGTCGGCGTCCACACTGGCCACCGCGCCGCCCCAGCCGACCGCCTCGGGCACCTTGGGTGGTGGGCCGCCGTGCGCCTGCGCGGGAGTGGCCAGGGCGCAGATCAGCGCCCCGGCGAGGGTGAGCGGGGCGAGCCTGGTCAGTCGCATGAGTCCTCCTGGACGGCGTCAACTCCTCGTTCTTTCACAGGCGGTGGCCGCGCACAACGCGTCTTCGCGCCACTACCCGCCAGTAGTTTCGTTATCGGTCCGGTACCTGCCGACGAGTTACTGACAGCGTGTCTGATTGGCTACCGTCCAGTCACGAGGTCCTGCACCCCCACCCACGCAGCGCCAGGAGTCCCCCATGCCCGTACGCAACCGCGCCGCCGCGCTCGCGCTGGCCACCGCCCTGCTCACCACCGCACCGCTCGCCCTGGCACCCGCCGCCCAGGCACTGACTGTCACTCAGACGGTCCAGTCCGGGCTGCGGTTCACCGACATCCCCGGCTCCGACGGCGTGGTCCTCAAGGGCAACGTCTACGAGCCCGCCGACGGCGCCGCCCGGCACCCGCTGGTGGTGCTGCCGGCCTCCTGGGGTGTCAACGACCTGGAGTACCTCGCCCAGGCGAAGCAACTAGCCGACGCCGGTTACGTGGTGGTCAGCTACACCCCGCGCGGCTTCTGGGGCTCGGGCGGGAAGATCGAGGTGGCCGGGCCGCCCGACGTCGCCGACCTCTCCAAGGTGATCGACTGGGCGCTGGCCAACACCAGCGCCGACCCGGCCAGGATCGGCGCGGCCGGCATCTCGTACGGCGCCGGGATCAGCCTGCTCGGCTCCGCCTTCGACCCCCGGATCAAGGTGGTGGCCGCGCTCAGCGGCTGGGCCGACCTGGCCGACTCGCTGTTCAGCGACGAGACCCAGCACCTGCAGTCGGCCGGGGTGTTGGCGATCGCGGGCTATCTCACCGGACGGCCCGGCAGTGAGCTCCAGGAGCAGCTGACCGCGTTCTTCGGCAGCGACTTCGAGAACGAGGCCAAGCTGCGGGCCTGGGCCGCCAAGCGCTCCGCCGCGACGTACCTGGACCGGATCAACGCCAACGGCGCCGCCGTGCTGCTCGCCAACGCCTGGGGCGACTCGATCTTCCCGCCCAACCAACTGACCGGTTTCTACGAGAAGTTGACCGGCCCCAAACGGCTGGAACTGCGCCCCGGCGACCACGCCACCGCCGAGGCCACCGGACTGGCCGGGCTCCCCAACGACGTCTGGTCCACCACCCACGCCTGGCTCGACCACTACCTCAAGGGCACCGACAACGGCATCGACCGGGCCAAGCCGGTCCGGCTGAAGCCCCAACTCCAGGACGGCTACGAGGAGTACGCCAGCTGGGCCGCCGTCACCGGCAGCACCCGGCGGCTCGGTCTCGGCGAACGCAACTGGCTGAACACCGGCTCACTCGCGGCCGGCACCGACACCGGCTGGCGCACCCCGATCGCCACCGGCCTGGACTCCGGTGCGGACGGCGGGGTGGTCTTCCTCAGCAACCTCGCCGAGCAGTTCCTCAAGCTCCCCCCGCTGGTCTCCGTCCCGCTGCTCCCCCGCCCGGTGGCCGCCGTCTGGCAGTCCGAGCCGTACCCCACCCGCCAGCAGCTGCGCGGCACCGTCCGGGTCCACCTCGGCGTCACCCCCTCCGCCTCGCGCGGCAGCCTGGTCGCGTACCTCTACGACGTGGACGCCCTCGGCATCGGCAAGCTGATCACCCACGCCCCGTACACCTTCCTCGACCACGCCGCCCCGCTCACCGCCGACTTCCCGCTCCAGGCCACCGCCTACGACGTCCCGGCCGGCCACCGCCTCGCCCTGGTCGTCGACACCGTCGACCCGCTCTACATCACCCACAACCCGGCCTGGTCCTCACTGACCTTCACCTCACCGGCGGCCGACCCGTCCTGGGTCTCGATCCCGCTGCGCGGCTAGGGCCTGGCTCACGGGGCCCCGGCGGTGCCGAAGGGGTTGTCGATGAGATAGCGCCAGTAACCGTCGGGGCCCCGGCGGGCGACGTCCGTCGCGGTGCCGGTGAGGTCGACGGGGCTGCCGTCGGGGCCCGTGCCGGTGATGGTCCAGTCGACGACCAGGAGGGCGATCTCGTCGGCGGTGTAGGTGTGCCGGACGGGCACCGCGATCGGTGCGGCCGGGTAGCGGGCTGACGCCTGGTCAGACGGCGGCCGGGTAGGCGTCGCGCAGGTCCTCGCGGTCGGCGGCGGAGAGCGGCTCGGCCGGGCCGGGGTGGCGGTCGCGGCGGCCGGTCGCGGCCGACAGGACGGTCAGCAGGACGGCGGCCGCCAGGGCCGCGTACCGGGCGGGGCTGCCGGCCGCGAGGAGCAGGCCGAGCAGGGCGCAGGCGAGGCCGCCAAAAAGGACGGGGAGCACCGGCAGGGTGGACTTCGCCGTGGTGCCGACCGCGAGCAGCAGGGCCGCCGCGGCGGGCAGCAGGAGCAGGGCGAGCCCGCCGATCAGTGACCGGTCGGCGAGCAGCAGGCCGTCGGCCACCGCGAAGGCGGCACAGAGCAGCAGACCTGCCCACCGCCCGGCGCTCACCCGGGGAATGCCGTGCCGGAGCTTCGCTATCGCTGCCACAAGCCGGATGCTAGCCGGGCTTTCCCTGCATTAGTAGGTCTTTAAACCTAATTGTTAGGGAACAGCCCGGTCACCCGGTGACCGCGCGCTCCACCCGGTGCCGCTTGATGGTCCGGAACCGCCGCGCCACCTGTCGGGCCAGGTCGGCCGCACCGACCAGACCGGCGTCGTTGCCCAGCGCCGCGTGCACGATCTCCGCCTCCGGGCGGAAACCGCGTCCGGTCAGCGTGCGCTTGAAGGCGTTCCGGGCCGGCGCGAGCAGCAGCTCCCCCGACTCCGAGACCCCGCCGCCGATGACGAACCGTCCGGGGTCCAGCGCCGCCGCCAGGTTGGCGATGCCGACGCCCAGCCAGGTGCCCACGTCGTACAGCAGCTCGGTCGCCACCGGGTCGCCGCCCCGGGCCGCCTCGGTGATCAGCGGGCCGGTCAGCCCGGCCGCCGTGCCGCCCGCCAGGGCGAGCAGCGGCTGGACCACCGGCGACTCCTCGGCGACCAGCTCCCGGGCGTCCCGGACCAGCGCGTTGCCGGAGGAGTACTGCTCCCAGCAGCCCCGGTTGCCGCACGGGCAGCGGTGGCCGCCCGGCACCACCTGCATGTGCCCGAACTCCCCGGCCAGGCCGTACCGGCCCCGGTCCACGTACCCGTCCCTGACCTGGGCGCCGCCGATGCCGGTGCCCAGGGTGAGCATCACCATGTGCTCCTCGCCCCGTCCGGCGCCGAACCGCCACTCGGCCCAGGCCGCCGCGTTGGCGTCGTTCTCCACCACCACCGGGAACCGGAGCCGGGCGCTCAGCGCGTCCCGCAGCGGCTCGTTCCGCCAGTTCAGGTGCGGGGCGAACAGGACGCGTGAGCGGTCCGCGTCCACCCAGCCGGCCGCGCCGACGCCGACCGCGTGCACGTCGTGACGGTCCGCCAGCTGGAGCACCAGGTCGACGATCACGTCCTCGACCACCTGCGGGCTCTTGCTCTTGTCGGGGGTGTCGGTGCGCAGCCGCTCCAGCACCCGGCCCTCGCCGTCCACCACGCCCGCCACCACCTTGGTGCCGCCGATGTCCACCCCGACCGTGGGCAGCCGCAGGATGCTCGCGGGCAGCGCCCGGCGCCGGCGCTCGGCCCGGGGGCCGATGCCGCCGAGCAGGGTGGGGAAGACGGCGGGGCGCTGCGGGTTGCTCAAAGGTGCTCCTTCAGCGGAGTCGGAAACGTACGGGGCCCATCCTCCCGCGCCGGATCACCGGTCCGCCTCCGGGCCCGGGCGGCCGAGCTCGTGCGAGAGCTCGGCCAGCTCGGAGCCGCCCGCCATCTCGGTGGTGAGCTGCTCCAGGGTGATCTCGGCGCGCGGGTGGCTGCCCGCCATCCGGCCCCGCTTGAGCAGGGTGAAGTGGTCCCCCACCAGGTAGGCGTGGTGCGGGTTGTGGGTGATCAGCACCACGCCCAGGCCCTCCGCGCGGGCCGCCGCCACGTACTTGAGCACCACCCCGGACTGCTTGACCCCGAGCGCGGCGGTCGGTTCGTCCAGCACCAGCGCGCGGGCGCCGAAGTGCACCGCCCTGGCGATCGCCACGCACTGCCGCTGGCCGCCGGAGAGGGTACCGATCGGCTGGTCCACGTCGGCCAGTTCGATGCCCATCCTGGCCAGCGCCTCCCGGGTGACCTCGCGCATCCGGGCGCTGTCGAGCCGGAACCGGCTGCCGAGTTCGGCGCCGAGGAAGAAGTTCCGCCAGACCGGCATCAGCGGGACCACCGCCAAGTCCTGGTAGACCGTGGCGATGCCCCGGTCGATCGCCTGCCGGGGCGAGCTCAGCCGGACCTCCTGATCCCCGATCAGATACCGGCCCTCGTCGTGCCGGTGCAGCCCCGCGATGATTTTGATCAGGGTGGACTTGCCCGCGCCGTTGTCGCCCAGCACGCAGGAGATCTGCCCCTGGCGCACCGTCAGCGAGACCCCTTCCAGCGCCCGGACGCTGCCGTAGGACTTGCCCACGTCCTCCAGTGTCAGCAGGTTCACCGGCCGCGCTCCGCCCGTTGTTTGACCCAGGAGTTGAGCAGCGCGGCCAGCAGCAGCATCGCGCCCAGGAAGAACTTGAACCAGTCCGGGTTCCACTGCGCGTACACGATGCCCTTGCTGACCATCCCGAAGATCAGCGCGCCCAGTGCCCCGCCGACCACCGAGCCGTACCCGCCGGTGATCAGACAGCCGCCGATCACCGCCGCCACGATGTAGATCAGCTCGTTGCCGACCCCCTCACCGGACTGCACGGTGTCGAACGAGAACAGCAGGTGCTGCCCGAGCACCCAGGCGCAGAAGCCGACCCCGAGGTACAGCCCGATCTTCGTCCGCCCGACCGGGACGCCGACCGCGCGGGCCGCCGCCGAGTCGCCGCCGACCGCGAACACCCAGTTGCCGTACCGGGTGCGCAGCAGCACCCAGGAGCCCACCACCACCAGACCCAGCCACCACCAGACGGTGGCCTTGAGCGTCATCCCACCCACCGTCAGCTCCGAGGCGAACAGCCACCGGCAGGAGTCGAAGCCCTGCATGTCGCCGATCGGCTTGGTGGTGACGGTGCCGGAGATCAGCTTGGTGAAGCCCAGGTTGGCGCCGGTCAGCATCAGGAAGGTGCCGAGCGTGACGATGAAGCTGGGCAGCCGGGTGCGGCCGAGCATCCAGCCGTTGAAGCCGCTGACCGCCAGTGCCACCAGCAGCGAGACCAGGACGCCGACCCAGGTCACGGCGGTCAGCTGGTAGCTGACCATCGAGGAGGTGAGCGCGGCGGTGGTGACCAGGACGCCCGCCGAGAGGTCGAACTCGCCGCCGATCATCAGCAGCGAGACCGGCACCGCCATGATGCCGATGGTCGAGGCCGCGTACAGCACGGTGCCGATCGAGGAGGCCCGCAGGAAGCTGTCGGCCACCACCGAGAAGAACACCAGCACGGCCACCGCCGCCAGCGCCGCCCCCAGCTCGGGGCGGGCCCGCCGGTGCCTGCCGGGCGGCCGGGAGACCAGCAGGTCGGAGCTCATCGGGTCCCCCGGGCGACGTACTGGGCCAGCGCGGCCGCGTCGTCCTTGGTGAGGATCTGCGGGCCGGTCAGCACCGGGCCGCCGCCGCCCAGCACGTCCAGGTTGTAGCGGTAGAGCCAGAGCAGGTCCACGCCCTGGTACCCCTGCAGGTAGGGCTGCTGGTCCACCGCGAAGCCGACCGTGCCCGCCTGGAGCCCGGTCACCACCTGGGTGCCGAGGTCGAAGGTGTCCAGCTCGACCGGCCTGCGGGCGTCCTGGACGGCCTGCAGGCCGGTCGCGGCCAGCGGGGCGCTCAGGGTGAGGACGGTGTCCACCGCCGGGTCGGCCTGCAGCTTGGCGGCGATCGCGGCCCGGGCGTCGGGCAGGTTGACCCCGTCCACGTACAGGGTCTGCAGGGTGCCGCCGAAGGCGCCCTTGGCGCCGCCGCAGCGCTGCTCCTGGCCAATGTTGCCCTGCTCGTGGATCACGCAGAGCACCGACCTGCGCCCGCGCCTGCCCAGCTCGGTGCCGGCCGCCCGGCCCGCCGTGCTCTCGTCCTGCCCGATGTGGGTGAGCGCGCCGAACCGGGCCGAGAACTCCTGGCCGGAGTTGATGCTGATCAGCGGAATTCCTGCTGCCTTCGCCTTGGCCAGTACGTCGGTCAGCGCCTCGCCCTTGGCCAGCGAGACCAGCAGCCCGTCCACCCGCTGGTCGATCGCGGCCTGGATCAGCTGCACCTGGTTCTGGGTCTGCGCGTCGTTGGAGTACAGGAAGGTGATGTTGTCCTTCGCGGCGGCCTGTTCGGCGCCCTTGCGGACGGTGTCCCAGAACGCGTCGCCCGCGCCCGCGTGGGTCACCATGGCCACCGTCCAGCGCGGTGTGTCGACCGCGCCGCCCGCCGTCGCCGCCCGGCCGCGGGCCTGTTCGGCGCGGCGGCCGCCGGTGCTGCTGCACCCGGACAGCGTCGCGGTCACCAGCAGGAGCGCGGCGAGCGGCAGGAGGACGGGGCGGAGCCGGCGGACTGACACTCCGACAGTTTCCCGTATGGGACTGTTCGAACCGGCCGACTCGCTGGGAGTCGGCCGTACCCGTTCGACGGGTACGACCATGCGAGTGGCACACTGGTCCGGGCCGTTCAGACAATTCTCACGGAATACGTGATGTTCCTCTCAGCTTTCGCCAAGGTTGGAGAGCAACTGATCACCCGTTCGGAAACGTCTGATCCCATCGAAGTGCTTCCGGGGCGATGCGGATCCGGGGCGGCGGACGATCCGGATACGAGAACTTGATGCAACTGACAGGCACACCCTTCCTCATCGTCACGATCATCCTCGTGCCGGTCTCCATCGCGGCGGCACTGCTGCTCTGGGGGCGAGTGCGCGGGCCGAAGCCGGTCCAGGTGCTGGCGAGACTGGTGATGATCCTGGTCTGTCAGGTGACGGCCGTGGTGACGGTCTTCGTGATGGTGAACAACGCCAACCTGATCTACGGCAGCTGGTCCGACCTGCTCGGCACGGGCAACCACATTCGGGCCGTGCCGAACGTCACGGCCGACGACCCGGCGGGCGGCGGCAAGGCGAGCAAGTCCCCCGAGCCGAAGGTGATCCAGTCCTTCAAGAACGTGGACGACCCGAAGGTGCCCGGTGACGTCAAGCGCACCGATCTCAAGGGGCGGCTCTCCGGCGTGGACGGCGAGGTGCTGGTCTGGACGCCGCCGCAGTACGACAAGCCCGAGTTCAAGGACAAGAAGTTCCCGGTGGTCGAGCTGCTCCCCGGCTACCCCGGCTCCTCCTCCACCTGGTACGGCACGCTGCGGGTGTCCGAGCAGCTCAAGCCGCTGATGGAGAGCGGGCAGGTGGCGCCGTTCATCCTGGTCTCGCCGCGCACCCTGCTGCTCGACAAGGGCCAGGACACCGGCTGCGCCGACATCCCCGGCAAGGTCAACGCCGACACCTGGCTCTCCCGGGACGTCCCGCAGATGGTGCTGGACAACTTCCGCGCCGACCCCTCGCCCGACCGCTGGGCGGTCGCCGGGTACTCGGCCGGCGCCCACTGCGCCACCAAGCTCGGCGCCGAGCACCCCAACCGCTACCGCGCCAGCATCAGCCTCTCCGGCTACAACGACCCCGCCCAGGAGCCCGACTCGCTCACCGCGAAGGACCCGGCGCTGCGGGAGAAGTCCAACCCGGTCAACATCCTGAAGAACGCCCCTCAGCCGCCCAAGGTCGCCTTCTACCTGAGCGGCAACAAGGGCGACGGCTACGAGGCCGCGCTCGCCCTCAAGGCGGCCTCCAAGGCCCCGACCACCGTCACCCCGGTGGAGAGCACCGGCGCCCACTCCAGCGACGTCTGGAAGCCGATGGTCCCCGACGTCTTCAAGTGGCTGACCACGATCATCCCGGCCGGCCACTGACGCACCGACACCACGCGGCCCGCCACCCCCGAACGGGGTGGCGGCCGGTCAGCGGGGCCGACCGCCCGGGCTCACGCCAGCTCGAGCGCCAGGTAGAAGTCCACCCGGTCCTCCAGACGGGAGAGGTCACGGCCCGTCAGTTCCTCGATCCGGCCGATCCGGTAGCGCAGGGTGTTGACGTGCACGTGCAGCTGGGCGGCGCAGCGGGTCCAGCTGCCGTCCGAACGCAGGAACGCCTCCAGGGTGCGGACCAGGTCGGCCTGGTGCTCGATGTCGTACGCGATCACCTTGTCCAGCAGCCGGCTGCGGAAGGCGCGGCGGACCTCGTCCGGCACCGCCGCCAGCAGCAGCACGTGCGAGGCGAGCTCCTCGGGACCGGCCACGCAGATCCGGCCGACCCGGGCGGCGGCGATCCGGCGGGCGTGCCGGGCCTCCTCCAAGGCGCCGCGCAGGCCGCCCGCTTCGGCGGCGGGGGCCGAGACGCCGAGGGTGATCCGGCCCTCCGAGCCGAGGCCGGCCTCCAGCGGGGCGAGCAGGTCGCGGAGCGCGTCGGCGGGCACGGCGGTGCCGGGGGCGGGCAGCACCACCACGGCGCCGGTGCCGGCGCCCGCGACCAGGGCGCGGTCGGAGGAGTCGGTGAGAGCTTCCTCCAGGATTGAACGGACCGCACCGTCCGGCAGTCCCGTCCCTTCCGCACTCAGCACCAGCCAGGACCCTTCGGCCTCGGCGGGCCCCACGGCGGCGCCCTCGTACCGGGCGGCCATCGCGGACGAGGCGTACAGCGTGCGGCTGATCTCGGCCGGGTCGGCGTCGCGCTGAAGCAGCGTCAGCACCTCGTCGGCGAGCCGGCGGCGCAGTCGGCGGCTCTCGTCCCTGCGGGTGCGTTCGGCGGCGGCCAGCCGGGCCAGGTTGTCAGCGAGCTGCTGGCGCTTGCCGGTCCATTCGGTGACGTCCCCGGCGACCGCGAGCACCCAGTCGGCCAGCGAGGCGTCCGCCTCGGTGGAGGCGGGGGCGGGGATCAGCGAGTACGAGCCGCTGGCGAGGCGGGCCCGGTGCGGGGGGCGGCGGCGCTGGCGCTGGGCGGCCAGGTGGGCCCGGACCAGCTGGTCCCGGTCCTCGGCGGAGAGCCGGTCGGCGGGCCCGGCGATCACCCGGCCGGTGGGGGCGAGCACCCAGCAGTCCAGGTCGATGTCGCCGCCGAGCATCTCCAGCACGGCGTCGAGCCCGCCGCCACCGGCGGCGGAGACCAGCAGGCGGTGCCGGTCGACCAGCGCGGCCAGGTCGGCGGCCCGGTCGACCGAGACCTGTCTGCCGATGAACTCGGTGACGGTGCCGAAGGCGATGTCGTCGGGCACGGCGAGCAGCGGCATCCGGTGCCGGCGACAGGCGTCCACCAGATCCTCGGGCACCGGGCCGACCTCGGCCTCGCCGGCCGCCAGCGCGACCGCGCCGCCCGCCACGATGGTGCGCACGAAGCGCTCGGAGTCCTCCGGGCCGGTCCGCCAGAGCATGCCGGTGAGCACCAACTCACCGCCGTGCAGGTAACGGCCGGGGTCGTGCAGGTCGGTCGTCATCACACCGCTGACCTGCCGGTCGAGCTCGTCCTCGGCAGCGAGCAGCCGCAGCCTCGGTGCCCCGGGGGCGAGCAGGTCTCGGACGCGCATCCGCCGACTCCTTCGTCTGATCTGGTGGTTTCGGTGGGCCAGTGTGCCCCAGGTCGGGCGATCGGTGTTACGTATCAACCCGGCGCCGGGTCACGGGGCCATAGCGTCCGAATCACGGCCGGATTACGGTCGTAAGTGGTGGCGCGCACTTCGCTGTACAGGGCAATTGTCCGCCTTAGAGGAACGTACAGGATGCCGGGCGACAGCGAGGTGAGGGCTTCATGCCATCGGTGACTGCCTCCGGGAGAGCGGTCGGCGGTTCACTGGCAACACGCCGCCGGACACACCCCGGTGACCAGGACTCAACGCCGAGGCAACGAGGCGGTAGCAAGGTCCGATACACCGAATACCGGGCACTGTGCCCAACTGTCCGGCTGGCGACGACTTGAGGAGAGACCCGCATGGAGTTCCTTCGGCCCGGTACCTGGGACGAGGCGCTCGCGGCGAAGGCTGAGTACCCGACCGCGCTGCCGATTTCCGGCGGCACGGACGTCATGGTCGAGATGAACTTCGACGTGCAC
Organism: Kitasatospora sp. P5_F3; assembly: GCF_054049135.1. Taxonomy (NCBI): domain Bacteria; kingdom Bacillati; phylum Actinomycetota; class Actinomycetes; order Kitasatosporales; family Streptomycetaceae; genus Kitasatospora; species Kitasatospora sp. P5_F3. The sequence continues at coordinate 179,335 of NZ_JBFUMY010000001.1, forward strand.
CGGCCATCCGCGATTCTCGACCTGAACCGCATCACCGAGCTGACCGAGTGGTCGAACGACGGCGACGTCGTCAGGCTCGGCGCCTCGGTCCCCTACACCCGGATCATCGACGAGCTGTCCGGGCCCCTCCCCGGTCTCGCGCTCGCCTCGCACACCGTGGGCTCGCCGCAGATCCGCAACCGCGGTGGCGTCGGCGGCAACCTCGGCGGCGCCTCGCCCGCCGGTGACGCGCACCCCGCGCTGCTCGCCGCCGGACGTGACGTCTTCGTCGAGGCCACCTCGGTGCGCGGCACCCGGATGATCCCGATCGACGAGTTCTACGTCGGCGTCAAGCGCAACAGCCTGGAGCAGGACGAGCTGATCCGCGCCGTCCACATCCCGGTGGCGGACGGCCCGCAGCAGTTCTCGAAGATCGGCACCCGGAACGCGATGGTCATCGCGGTCTGTGCGTTCGGCTTCGCGCTGCACCCGAAGAACGGCACGGTCGGTACCGGGATCGGCTCGGCTGCCCCCACGCCGCGCCGCGCCGTGGAGGCCGAGGAGTACCTGCAGGGCGTGCTCGCCGAGCGCGGTCTGTGGGAGTCGGGAGACCTGCTGGGCGCCGAGGTGATCCAGCGGTTCGGTGAGCTGGTGAAGGCCGCCGCCTCGCCGATCGACGATGTCCGGGGCACCGCCGACTACCGGCGGCACTCGCTGGCCGTGATGGCCCGCCGCACGCTGACCTGGACCTGGAACGACTACAGCAAGCAGATCAGGAGCGCGGCATGAGGGTCACTTTCACCGCCAACGGCAAGCCCGTCGAGGCGGACGACGTCTGGGAAGGCGAGAGCCTGCTCTACGTGCTGCGCGAGCGGGTCGGCCTGCCGGGCTCCAAGAACGCCTGCGAGCAGGGTGAGTGCGGTTCCTGCACGGTCTACCTGGACGGCACCCCGGTCTGTTCCTGTCTGGTCGCGGCCGGTCAGGTGCAGGGCCGCGAGGTCCGCACCGTCGAGGGCCTGACCGACGAGAACGGCGAGCTGGGCCTGGTCCAGCAGGCGTTCGTCGACGCGGGCGCCGTGCAGTGCGGCTTCTGCACCCCCGGTCTGCTGGTGCAGACCGACGCGCTGCTCGCGGACGAGCCGCAGCCGAGCGACAACGACATCCGCGAGGCGCTGTCGGGCAACCTGTGCCGCTGCACCGGTTACGAGAAGATCATGGACGCGGTGCGGCTGGCTTCCGCCCGCAAGTGCGCGAAGGCGGCCTCCGAATGAGCACTCGTACCATCCAGGGTCAGAAGAACCTGCAGGACATCCGGACCTCCAGCCCGGACGGCATCGGCGGCTCGCCGCTGCGCCCGGACGGCAACCTGAAGGTCAGGGGCGAGTTCGCCTACTCCTCCGACATGTGGCACGAGGACATGCTCTGGGGCATGGCACTGCGCTCGCCGCACCCCCGGGCCAACCTGCTGAGCGTGGACATCTCCGAGGCGCTCAAGGTGCCCGGCGTCTACGCGGTGCTGACCCACAACGACATCCCGGGCTCGAAGTTCTACGGCCTGGAGATCCAGGACCAGCCGGCCCTGGCGATCGACAAGGTCCGCTACCACGGTGAGGCGATCGCGCTGGTCGCGGCCGACCACCCGGAGACGGCCCGCCGCGCGGTGAAGAAGATCAAGGTCGAGTACGAGGTGCTCACCCCGATCGTCACCGAGGAGCAGTGCCTCGACCCGCAGACCCACGGCTACGTGCACGAGCCGCACGAGTACAAGTCGCACGGGTACGACAACATCTGCCACGAGCAGAAGCTGGTCTCCGGCCTCGGCGTGACCGACGAGGTCCGCGCACTGGCCGACGTGGTGGTCAGTGGCCACTACGAGGTCGGCATGCAGGACCAGGCCTTCCTCGGCCCGGAGTCCGGCCTCGCGGTGCCCTCCGAGGACGGCGGCATCGACCTCTACGTGGCCACCCAGTGGCTGCACGTGGACCGTCAGCAGATGGCCCCCGTACTGGGTCTGCCGGAGGAGAAGGTCCGGCTCACCCTGGCGGGTGTCGGCGGCGCCTTCGGCGGCCGCGAGGACCTGTCGATGCAGATCCACGCCTCGCTGCTGGCGATGCACACCGGCAAGCCGGTCAAGATCGTCTACGCCCGGGACGAGTCCTTCTTCGGCCACGTGCACCGCCACCCGGCCAAGATGTACTACGAGCACGGCGCCACCCGCGACGGCAAGCTGGTCTACGCCGACGCCCGCCTGGTGCTGGACGGCGGCGCGTACGCCTCCGCCTCCCCCGCCGTGGTCGGCAACGCCGCCTCGCTGGGCCACGGCCCGTACGTGATCCCGAACGTGCGGATGCACGCGATCGCGCTCTACAGCAACAACCCGTCCTGCGGCGCGATGCGCGGCTTCGGCGCGGTCCAGGCGGCCTTCGGCTACGAGTCGCAGATGGACAAGCTGGCGGCCGAGCTGGGCATCGACCCGGTCGAGCTGCGGCAGCTGAACGCGATGTCGGAGGGCGACCACATGCCCACCGGCCAGCTGATCGACTCGCCGGCCCCGGTCGCCGAGCTGCTCCAGCGGGTCAAGGACATGCCGCTGCCGCCGCCGCTCGACCTGGACAACCTGGACATCCGGGCCGTCCCCGGCGCGCTGTCCAACACCTCGCACGGCGAGGGCATCGTCCGCGGCATCGGTTACTCGGTCGGCATCAAGAACGTCGGCTTCTCCGAGGGCTTCGACGACTACTCCACCGCCCGGGTCCGCCTGGAGGTGATCGGCGGCGAGCCGGTCGCCATGGTGCACACCGCGATGGCCGAGGTCGGCCAGGGCGGCGTCACCGTGCACGCCCAGATCGCCCGGACCGAGCTCGGCGTCGAGCAGGTCACCATCCACCCGGCCAACACCGAGGTGGGGTCGGCCGGTTCGACCTCCGCGTCGCGGCAGACCTACATGACCGGTGGCGCGGTGAAGCTGGCCGCCGAGGCGGTCAAGCAGGCGCTGATCACCAAGGGCCGCCGGCGCTACGGCTGGACCCACAACGACATCGACCTGGTCGGTGGCAAGGTGGTCTCCGAGTCGGCCGGCGCGCTGATCTCGATGGTGGACCTGCTCGGCGAGGAGGCCATCGACCTCACCCGCGAGCACCACCACCGTCCGACCGTCCCGTTCGACAAGGAGACCGGGCAGGGCTTCGGCCACGTCCAGTACACCTTCTGCGCCAACCGCGCGGTGGTCGACGTGGACGTCGAGCTGGGTCTGATCAAGGTGGTCGAGCTGACCGCCGTCCAGGACGTCGGCAAGGCGCTCAACCCGCTCTCGGTGGTCGGCCAGATCCAGGGTGGCTGCACCCAGGCACTTGGCCTGGCCGTGATGGAGGAGATCATCGTCAAGGACGGGAAGGTGCGCAACGCCTCCTTCACCGACTACCTGATCCCCACCATCCTGGACACCCCGCCGATCCCGGTGGAGATCCTCGAACTTCCCGACCCGAACGCCCCGTACGGGCTGCGCGGTGTCGGCGAGGCCCCCACCGTCTCCGCCACGCCCTCGATCGTCGCCGCGATCCGGGCCGCCACCGGGATCGCCCTGAACCGGATCCCGGTCCGGCCGGAGCACCTCACCGGCACGCTCTAGCCACCAAGCCTCCCCGGGGCGGCGACCGTCTTCCCCGCCGCCCCGGGGCGCACCACACAGCAGAACAGTTGACGCACCGTCAAGCACCATCGCTGCCGCCTCTCCCACGCCGGGGTTCTGCAGCAGTGCGTACCACCCCGCACCCGCTTGAGTGTGCACCTCGTGAGTCGAACAGTCCCCCTGTGCCTCCTCCAACCGGCAAATCAGGTCGACTCGCCCACCCCAACCCCCTTTGAACCTTGGGAGTGGACATGACCCGGATCTCCACGGAGCCCGGCACCACTGACGACAGACCCGCCACGGACGACACCCTCACGCCGTCCGAGGCAAACCCGCCGAAGAACAAGCTGGACGCCTACTTCAAGATATCGGCGCGCGGCTCGACCTTCGGCAATGAGCTCCGCGGTGGCCTCACCACCTTCATGGCGATGGCCTACATCCTGCTGCTCAACCCGATCCTGCTCGGCGGCGCCGACAAGAACGGGGTGCACCTGGACCACGCGCAGCTCACAACGGCCACCGCGCTCGCCGCAGCCGTGACCACGATCCTGCTCGGAGTGGTCGGCAACGTACCGCTGGCCGCGGCGGCCGGACTCTCGGTCTCCGGCGCGATCTCCGCGATCGTCGTCCCGCACACCACCTGGGAACAGGCCTTCGGTCTGTGCGTGATCTACGGTCTGGCCATCGTGCTGCTGGTCGTCTCCGGTCTGCGCGAGAAGATCATGAACGGCATCCCCCTGCCGATCAAGCACGCGATCACCATCGGCATCGGCCTGTTCATCGCTCTGATCGGTCTGAACAAGGCGGGCTTCGTCTTCCAGGGCAAGGGCCCGCTGCTCTCGCTCGGCCCCACCGGTGAACTGTCCGGCTGGCCCGTGCTGATCTTCTGCATCACCCTGCTGACCATCTTCGTGCTGCTGGTCCGCAACACCCGGGGCGCGATCCTGATCGGCCTCGCGGCCGGCACCGTGATCGCCTTCGTCGTGAACGCGGCCGCCGGTCTGGACGACAAGGTCTGGGGCCTGCAGGTGCCCAAGTGGCCCGGCGACGGCCCGGTGGCCGCCCCCGACTTCGGCCTCTTCGGCCACGTCGACCTGTTCGGCGCCTTCGGCAGCCAGGGCATGGGCGCCATCTCCGCCTCGGTCGCCGTCTTCACCCTGGTGCTGGCCGGCTTCTTCGACGCGATGGCCACCATCATCGGCGTCGGCACCGAGGCCGGTCTGGCCGACAAGCAGGGCCGGATGCCCGGCCTGAGCAAGGCGCTCTTCGTGGACGGTGCCGGTGGCGCCATCGGCGGCCTGTCGGGTGCCTCCGGGCAGACCGTCTTCGTCGAGTCCGCGACCGGCGTCGGCGAGGGTTCCCGTACCGGCCTGGCCTCCGTGGTCACCGGCGGTGTCTTCACCCTGATGCTCTTCTTCACCCCGCTGGCCGGCATCGTGCCGGTCCAGGTGGCCTCGGCCGCCCTGGTGGTGATCGGCTCCATGATGATGAGTCAGGCCCGGCACATCGACTGGTCCGACCGCGAGGTCGCCATCCCGGCCTTCCTCACCTGCGTCCTGATGCCGTTCACCTACAGCATCACCGCCGGTGTCGCGGCCGGTGTCGTCACCTACTGCGTGATCAAGGCAGGCCGCGGCAAGTGGCGCGAGCCCGGTCCGCTGATGTGGATCCTCACCGGTGTCTTCCTGATCTACTTCGCCTTGACTCCGATCAAGGCCTGGCTGGGAGTTCACTAGTACCAGAGCCGCTGTGCGGGGGGTCAGCCCTCGCACAGCGGCTGGTCCGTTCCACCCCCTCTTCTTCCGTTGGGAGCCCCCGAAATGCAGGACATCGCCGAGCAGCTGCTGGCCTGGCACTCCTCCGGGCGCTCCTTCGCCGTGGCCACCGTGGTCGGCGTCTCCGGCAGCGCGCCGCGCGACCCGGGCGCAGCGCTCGCGGTGGACGCGGACGGCGAGGCGATCGGCTCGGTCTCCGGCGGCTGCGTCGAGGGCGCGGTGTACGAGCTCTGCCAGGAGGCGATCGCCTCCGGCACCCCCGTCCTGGAGCGGTTCGGCTACAGCGACGAGGACGCCTTCGCGGTCGGCCTCACCTGCGGCGGCATCCTGGACGTCTTCGTCCAGCCGGTGGTCCCCGGCGCCGACCCCGCGCTCGACGCGGGCATCACCTACATCGCCTCCGGCACCCCGGTCGCGCTGGCCCGGATCGTGGCCGGCCCGGCCGCCCTGCTCGGCGCCACCGTCGCGGTCACCGCCGACACCCACCACGGCTCGCTCACCCCGGCCCCCTCGACCACGTTTCTGCTGGAGCGCGCCGCCGTCGCCGAGGCGCGGGCCATGCTGGACGCGGGCCGCACCGGGCAGCTGGTGCTCGGCCTGGACGGCCGCCCCTGCGACGATTCCGACCAGGGCACGGTCACCTTCTTCATCGAGTCGTACGTGCCCGCGCCCCGGATGCTGGTCTTCGGCGCGATCGACTTCGCGGCGGCGGTGGTGCGGATCGGTAAGTTCCTCGGCTACCGGGTCACCGTCTGCGACGCCCGTCCGGTCTTCGCCACCGCCCGGCGCTTCCCCGAGGCCGACGAGGTGGTGGTCGACTGGCCGCACCGCTACCTGGAGTCCCAGCTCACCGCCATCGACGGCCGGACCGTGCTGTGCGTGCTGACCCACGACGCCAAGTTCGACATCCCGCTGTTGGAGCGCGCCCTGCGGCTGCCGGTCGCCTTCGTCGGCGCGATGGGCTCCCGCAAGACCCACCGCGACCGCAACGCCCGCCTCCGCGAGGTCGGCCTGACCGACGCCGAGATCGGCCGGCTGCGCTCCCCGATCGGCCTCGACCTCGGTGCCCGCACCCCCGAGGAGACCGCCGTCTCGGTCGCCGCCGAGATCGTCGCCCACCGCCGCGGCGGCTCCTGCCTCCCGCTCTCGGCCGGCGACGGCCCGATCCACCACGACCTGGCCCGCGCCGCCGCCGAGGAGAGCACGGCCACTGCCGCCTGACTCACCCGGATGGCGGCCTCCGATGGCGCGCGAGACGCTGGTACGCAAGGACAGGCCGACGAAACCCGCCGACCCGTCACCGCCCCCCAGGTGACGAAAGGTGCCAGGACCATGCGCACCCTCATCCAGGTCGAGTTCGACACCGAAACCGCCAACCGGCTGATCGCCGACGGCACCATGCCCAAGGCCCTGCAGGGCATCATGGCCTCCCTCAAGCCCGAGGCCGCGTACTTCGCCCCCACGGCCGGCCGCCGCTGCGCCTACCTGTTCGCCGACCTCCCGAACGAGTACTCCCTGGTCCCCCTGCTGGAACCCCTCTGGGAACTCAACGCCGAGATCAGCATCACCCCGTGCATGAACGCCGACGACCTGGCCAAGGGCCTGGGCATCCTCTCCGGCAGCTGAGCCGGCGTCAGGCGTTCCGCAGCTCGGCGTTCATCGACCGCCGGACCAGCGTCCGGGCGGTCTCGGCGTCGGCTGCCGTCCGGGCCAGTTCGGCCAGCTCCCGGCAGTCGCGGAGGGTGTGCGCGGCCAGCGCCGCGCGGACGGCGGGCAGGCAGGACGGCGCCATCGAGAGGCTGCTGACGCCCAGTCCGACCAGCACCAGAGCCAGCTCCGGATCGGCGGCCGCCTCGCCGCAGACCCCGACCGGCCGGCCCGCCGCCGTCCCGGCCGCGGCCGTCGCCGCCACCAGGTCGAGCAGCGCGGGCTGCCAGGGGTCGAGCAGTGCGGCCAGCGGAGCGAGCAGGCGGTCGGCCGCGAAGGTGTACTGGGACAGGTCGTTGGTGCCGATGCTGAGGAAGTCGCAGACCTCGGCCAGCCGCCCGGCCCGCAGTGCCGCCGCCGGGACCTCGACCATCGCCCCGGCCAGCGGCAGCCCGTGCGCCCGTACCCGGACGGCGAACTCCTCGGCCTCACGCGGCACCGAGACCATCGGCGCCATCACCCACACCTCGGCCGCAGTGCCCCGGGCCGCCGCCGCGCCGGCGGCCCACAGGGTTGTCCGCGCCCGCGTCCAGCGTGCGGACCACCACCTTGCGCCCCGCGAACGCCTCGAACACCCGCCGGTACGCGGCCGTCTGCTCGGCCGGGCCGGGGGCTTCGGCGCGGTCCAGGAAGAGGAACTCGGTGCGGAACAGGCCCACCCCCTCGGCATCGGCCGCGGCCGCCCCGTCCAGTTCGGCGAGCGCGCCGAGGTTGATGAGCAGGCCGACGGGGTGCCCGTCCGCCGTCCGGCCGGGGCCGCTGACGCCGCGCTCGCGTTCGCGGCGGCGCTGCTCCCGCTCCGCCGCCCGCCGCACCGAACCCGGCTCGGGGTCGACCTCGACGATGCCCTCGGCGCCGTGCAGCAGCACCGGTTGACCGTCGGTCAGCCCGGCCGCCCCGGCGCAGCCGACCACCGCCGGCAGGCCGAGCGCCTTGGCCAGGATCGCGGTGTGGCTCGTCGGGCCGCCCCGGACGGTGACCAGGCCGAGCACGACGGCCGGGTCGAGCAGCGCGGTGTCGGCGGGCGCCAGGTCCTCGGCGACCAGCACGTACGGGTGGCCCGGGTCGGGTAGGCCGGGAGTGGGCAGGCCGAGCAGCCGGGCCACCGTACGGTCCCTCAGATCGTCCAGGTCGGCTGCTCGTTCGGCCAGGTAGCCACCGGCGGCGGTGAGCAGCGCGCGGAACTCCACGTAGGCGGCGGTGACGGCGTGCGGGCCGTCGGTGCCCTCGGCGACCAGGGCGGCCACCCGGTCCAGCAGGGTGGGGTCGGCGGCCATCAGTGCCTGCGCCTCCAGCACCTCCCCGGCCACTCCCCCGGCCAGCTCGGCCCGGTCGGCGAGTTCGGCGGCCACCTCCCGGACGGACCGTCGGACGGCCGCCGTCTCGGCCGCGGGGTCGGCGACCTGCCGGGGTGCGGGCAGCGCGGGCGGCGGTGCCATCCGGGCCACCGGCCCGGCCGCGCTGCCGGTACCGACACCCATCCCGTCGAGCAGCCGGCTCACCGGGCGGCCGGGGCGTCGTGGTCCTCGGTGATCAGCGCGGCCAGCTCGGCCAGCGCCTGGTCCGCGCCCTCGCCCACGGCGGTCAGCTCCAGCGCCTCGCCCTGCCTGGCGGCCAGCGCCAGCACGGAGAGCAGGCTGCGGGTGTCCACCGCGGTCTGCCCGGGACGGGCCAGCGTGACCCTGGCGGTCTGCCGGGCGGCGGCCTGGACGAGCAGCGAGGCCGGGCGGGCGTGCAGCCCGCTGGCGGAGCCGACGGTGACCTGGAGCTGAGGCATGAGGGTCCCCTAGATGTGGTTTCGGGCCCGTTACGGGTGGATTGCTGTTGGTTCTACGCCCGATTCCGTGCGGGTGTCAACACAATCGGGCAGAAGTCTCGATCTGTGAGCATGTCCGATTGGGCGTCCGAAAATCTTTGCTTTCCGGCGGCCCGCGCGTATCGTCCTGGTTGACCAGACGGAAACGGACACGAAACGGATCTGATCCCACATGTACGCTCCGGAGCGCCAGCAACAGATCCTGCTCCTCGCCCAGGAACACGGCCGGGTCGACGTCCCCTCGCTCGCCGAGGAGTTCGGCGTCACGCAGGAGACCGTCCGGCGAGACCTGAGCGCGCTCGACAAGGCCGGGCTGCTCCGCCGGGTGCACGGCGGCGCGCTCCCGGCCGGCGGCCTCCACCTGGAGCCCGGCCTCGCCGAACGCGACTCCACGGCCGCCCCGGAGAAGGAGCGGATCGCCCGCGCCGCCCTGGAACTGCTGCCCACCGAGGGCAGCCTGCTGCTGGACGCCGGCACCACCGTCTCCCGGCTGGCCGCGCTGCTCCCCCTGGACAGCACGCTGACCGTGGTCACCAACGCCCTCCCGGTCGCCGCCCGGCTGGCCGACCACCCGGACCTGACGCTCCATCTGGTCGGCGGGCGGCTCCGGCACCGTACCCAGGCCGCCGTGGACGCCTGGGCGCTGCGCGACCTGGCCGACGTGCACGCCGACCTCGCGGTGGTCGCCACCAACGGCTTCGGGCCGGAGAGCGGCCTGACCACCCCCGACCTGGCCGAGGCCGCCGTCAAGCGCGCCATGATCGCCGGGGCGGGGCGGGTGGTGCTGCTCGCCGACTCCTCCAAGTACGGCAGCCGGCAGTTCGCCCGCTTCGGCACGCTCCGCGAGGTGGACGTGCTGGTCACCGATACCGGCCTGACGGACCAGCAGGTCGCAGAGATCGAGAACCTCGGACCGGAAGTGATCCGCGCATGATCGTCACCATCACCCCCAACCCCAGCCTGGACCGCACCTACGAACTACCGGACCTGGCCCGGGGCGAGGTCAACCGCGCCACCACCGACCGGGTCGACCCCGGCGGCAAGGGCGTCAACGTGGCCCGCGCGCTCACCGCCGCCGGACACCGGGCGGCGGCCGTGCTCCCGCTCGGCGGCTTCTCCGGACTGCTGCTCTCCGACCTGCTGCTCCGTCAGGGCATCGAGGTGGCCAGCGTCCCGGTCCGCGGCGAGACCCGGATCAACGTCTCGATCGTCGAGGGCGACCACACCCTCACCAAGATCAACGCGCCCGGCCCGGAACTCAGCGCCGAGGAGTCGGCGGCCCTGCTCGCCACCGTCCGCCGCGACTACACCGGCCCGGACATCGACTGGCTGGCCTGCTGCGGCAGCCTGCCGCGCGGCCTGACCCCCGACTGGTACGCCGACCTGGTCGCCCAGGTCCACTCCGGCGGCGCCCGGATCGCCCTCGACACCTCCGGCCCCGCACTGCTCGCCGCCCTTCGGGCCAGGCCCGACGTGGTCAAGCCCAACCGCGAGGAGCTCGCCGAGGCGGTGGGACGTCAACTCGGCACCGTGGGCGAGGCGGTGGCCGCCGCCGAGGAGTTGCGCGCCCGCGGCGCCCAGCAGGTGCTGGCCAGTCTCGGCGCCGACGGCATGCTGCTCGTCTCCGCCGAGGGCACCTGGTACGGCACCGCCCCCGTCGCCACCGTCCGCAGCGACGTGGGTGCGGGCGACGCCTCGCTGGCCGGCTTCCTCGGCACCGGCGGTACCGGCCCCAAGGCCCTCGCCGCCGCCCTCGCCCACGGCGCCGCCGCCGTCCAACTCCCCGGCAGCGCCATGCCCACCCCCGCCGACCTCACCCCCGACCAGGTCACCGTCACCACCGACATCCCCCACACCCGGCCCCTCACGTAACAGGTTCGGCCGGCCCAGGTGCTCCGCTCCCGCTGCGCGCCCACGCGGCGGAGCCGCACATCGGCAGAGCCCCGCGCCCCTGGGATCACCGAACTCTCAAGGACCCCCGATGAGACTGATCACCCCCGCCCTCGTCGACCTCTACCTGGCCCCCGCCGACAAGGACGACGCCCTCCGCTCGCTGGCCCAGCGGCTCGTCGCCGAGGGCCGCGTCACCGACCTCGACGGCTTCCTGGCCGACATCGCCGCCCGCGAGGCCCAGGCCCCCACCGGCCTCGGCGACGGCATCGGCATCCCGCACTGCCGCTCGGCCCACGTCACCGCCCCGAGCCTGGCCTTCGGCCGCAGCTCACAGGGCATCGACTTCGACGCCCCCGACGGCACCCCCGCCGACCTGATCTTCATGATCGCGGCCCCGGACGGCGCCGACGACGCCCACCTTCAGATCCTCGCCTCGCTGGCCCGCCGCCTGATGGACCCTCGGTTCACCGGCGCCCTCCGCGCGGCCACCGACCCGACCGAAGTGGCCGCCCTGGTCAACGACGAACAGCCGGAGGAGGCCCCGCAGCAGCAGGAGGGCCCGCTGCTGGTCGCCGTCACCTCCTGCCCCACCGGCATCGCGCACACCTACATGGCCGCCAAGGCGCTCGAACTGGCCGCCGCCAAGGCCGGTGCCCGGATCCAGGTGGAGACCCAGGGTTCCGCCGGGTCGACCCCACTCGACCCGGCGGTCATCGCCGCCGCGCACGCGGTGATCTTCGCGCACGACGTCGAGGTCCGCGACAAGTCCCGGTTCGCGGGCAAGCCGACCATCGACGTCGGCGTCAAGGCCGGGGTCAACCGCGCCGACCAACTCGTCGCCGAGGCACTCCAGTTGGCCACTGTCGAGCCCGGCACGGCCAGGCCCGCGGCCGCTCCCGCGCCCAAGCGCGAGGAGCACTGGGCCAACCGCCTGCGCGGCTGGCTGATGACCGGCGTCAGCTACATGATCCCGTTCGTCGCGGCCGGCGGTCTGCTGATCGCGCTCGGCTTCGCCATCGGCGGGTACGAGATCTCCGCCGCCCCGTCCGTGGTCGGCCACTTCGACTGGACCTCACAGCACAGCTGGGCGGCGATGCTGTTCCAGGCGGGCGCGGCGGCCTTCGGCTTCCTGGTCCCCGTGCTCTCCGGTTACATCGCCTACGCGATCGCCGACCGGGCCGCCCTCGCCGCGGGCATCGTCGGCGGCGCGATCTCGGTCACCGTCGGCGCGGGTTTCCTCGGCGGTATCGCCTCCGGTCTGATCGCCGGTCTGCTGGTGCGCTGGATGGTCCGCCGGAAGGTGCCCTCGTCGATCGCCGGGATCATGCCGGTGGTGGTGATCCCGCTGGTCTCGGTGGCGATCGTCGGGTTCCTGATGTTCGTGGTGATCGGTTCGCCGATCGCCTCGGTGATGACCGCGCTGACCGACTGGCTGAACAGCCTCTCCGGCGCCAACGCGGTCCTGCTCGGCCTGCTGCTCGGCGCGATGATGGCCTTCGACCTGGGCGGCCCGCTCAACAAGGTGGCGTACACATTCGCGGCCGGTGCACTGACCACCGCCGGGTCCGTCCCGGACGCGGGCAGCCTGAAGGTGATGGCGGCCGTGATGGCGGCCGGCATGACCCCGCCGCTCGGCCTGGCCCTCGCCACCACCGTCCGGGGCAGGCTGTTCACCCGCGAGGAGCGGGAGAACGGCAAGGCCGCCTGGGTGCTCGGCGCCTCGTTCATCACCGAGGGCGCGATCCCGTTCGCGGCCGCCGACCCGCTCCGGGTGATCCCGTCCGCGATCGCCGGCTCGATGGCCACCGGCGGCCTGGTGATGGCCTTCGGCTCCACCCTGCGCGCCCCGCACGGCGGCATCTGGGTGCTGCCGCTGATCGGCAAGCCGCTGCTCTACGTCCTCGCCATCGCGGTCGGCACGGTGATCACCGCCACCCTGGTCGTCCTGCTCAAGGGCCTGCGCAAGCAGCCCGCCGCCGAGCCCGAACTGCTCACCGCGACCTGACCCGGCGTCAGCCCTCCCGGCCGGGCACCGCCGCCCCCTCCGTCCCAAGGAGCGGGGCGCCGGCGCCCGGCAGCTGACCCGCCGAACCCCGCTCACCGACGTATGTCGGCAGTACCATACGTTCATGGCACTCAAGCGCACCACGGTCTACGCGGAGTCCGAGGACCTGGCCGTCATCAAGGCTGCCGCCGCCCGCCGGGGGATAGCGGAAGCGGAGATCATCCGCGAGGCGATCCACCTCGCAGCGATGGCCAACCGGGTCTGGGACGAGCCGTTCTTCACCACCACCTACCCCGGCACCGGCTCGATCGGCGCCGAGGAGGTCCGGGCCGAGCAGGCCCGCGCGTACGAGGCCACCAAGCGCGGTCGCGAGTGATCGTCGTGGTGGCGGACACCTCCGGCCTGCTCGCCGCACTCGACTCCACCCACCCGCTCGGCAGCGCCGCCCGGGACGTGCTGCGCGCAGCCGGGACCTTGGTCATCTCCCCGGTCCTGCTCGCCGAACTGGACCACCTGGCCCGCCGGATCCTCGGCCCGCAGGCCGCCCACTCGGCCATCGACGACATCCGTCGATGGGTCCGAGCCGGCCGGGCGGTACTCCCGGAGATCACCGCCGACACCCTGGACACCGCGCAGGCCGTCCGTCTCCGCCATGCCGGCCTGGGGCTGGACCTGGCCGACGCGGTCAACGTCGCGCTCGCCGCCGAGTTCCGCACCGACTGCGTGCTGACGCTCGATCAACGCGACTTCCGGGCGATCCGCCCGCTGACCACCCACCAGGCGTTCCGGATCCTGCCGCACGATCTCTAGGTCATGGCCGCAGGGCGGTCAGGCGGTCAGCGCCGCAAGCTCCGCGTTGGCGCGCTCGGTGACCAGGGCGAGGACGCGGCCGGCGGCGGCCAGGTCCTCGGCGGGGATGTCGCCCCAGACGCGGGCGGTGATGGGGGCGGTCTCCGCACCGAGGGCGGCGAGCAGCTCGCGCCCGGCCTCCGTCGGGTGGAGGTGTGCGCCGTCCTCGACGAGCAGTTGCTTGGCCAGCAGCTCGTCGAGCGTGGCGCGGATGTCGGCCGGATCGGCCTTGAGGGCGCCCCGGACCTGGGCGACGAGTTCGTCCGGAGTCGGCGGGGCGTCGGCGGTGACGGCGGCGCGCAGGACGACCTGGCCCTGGAACGTGGCGCCGTGCTTGGCCAGGACGAACTCCAGAACGCCGCGGGCGGCGTAGTGGGCCAGACCGAGGGCGCGGGCGTCGGCAACGGGTGCAGCGGTGGTGGTCATGGCGTGATCCCCTGAGTTCTCTCGTCGTTCGGCATGGATGGTGCGAGAGGTGCGTCGAGCAGGGCCGTCAGCTCCTCGGTGAACGCCTGCGTCCGCGCGGCGTCGAGACCGCCGAGCGGCTCCAGCAGCTGCTGAAGGAGCTCCTGGACCACCGCGACGGCCTGCCGCGTGACGGTCTGGCCCTGGTCGGTGAGGGCGAGCTGTACGGCGCGCGGGTCGCGGGGATCGCGGGTGCGCTCGATCAGCCCGGCCGACTCCAGGGCGCGCGCCAGCTTCGAGACGTACAGCGCCTCCAGGCCGGTGTGGTCGGCGAGTCGGCGCTGACTGGGCCGTTCACCGGCGCACTGCAGGCCGTACAGCGACGCGACCAGGGAGTACTGCGCGTGGGTGAGGCCCAGTGGAGCCACCGCGCGATCGACCGCGACGCGCCACTTGTTGGCGAGCCGCCACACCAGAAAGCCGGGGGTAGGACCCGGCGCACTCTTGCTCATGTCGAATAGAGTACATAGCTACTATGTCCATGGCTAGGATGATCCCGTCCCCGATCGCTACGGTTGGCGGATGACCGAGACCTGGAACCCTGCCGACACCGGTGTCCTGCTGCTCCCCTCCGGGCGCCTGGTCCGCGGCCGTGCGCTCAGCCGACCCCTCCCGCCCGGCCCGACCCCCGGATACGCGCTGTATCTGCTGGGCCGTCAGCCTCCCGCAACCCCCTGGGAGGCCGGCTGGTTGCACTGGCCGGACTTCCGGCTGCCCGGTGATCGCGGACAGGCCCGGACGCTGCTGGCCGACGCCTGGGCCCGGGCCGGGACCGAACGCGTCGAGGTCGCCTGCGCCGGCGGGCGCGGCCGGACCGGCACCGCGCTGGCCTGCCTCGCCGTCCTGGACGGCGTACCGGCCGACCGGGCCGTGGACTTCGTCCGCCGCAACTACCATCCCCGCGCCGTCGAAACACCCTGGCAGAAGCACTACGTCCGCCACTTCGCCGGCCCCGCCCCTGACGGTCCGTGACGCACCAGGAGGGCCGGGCACCGTGAACATCAGGGTGCTCACCCGGTTGGCCTGGACGGCGATCCGGGTGTCGGCGTCTCCGATCTCGGCGGCCAACTCCTGGGACCGGCTGAGCCATTGGAGGTGGCGGTGGAACGGCCAGCCGCTCACCGAGGGGATGGCCAGGGTGGACATCGCCCGGGCGGCCAGCTCCGGCCGGTCGGTCAGGTCGGCGATCGCCTCGGCGATCTCCTCCCGTCCGGCCACCCCGGCGCCGGCCCGGTTGCGCAGCAACATCCCGGTGTTGAGCCGGAGTTCGCCTCGGACGGCGGTGGGCATCGACTCGCCGGCCAGCACCTCGCGCCGGAACGGCACCGTCCCCGGGCCGGGCCACCCGGTGAGCGCGGCCCGGCTGAGCTTGTGCGCCGGGCGGGCCCGCCGACCGCCGGTGCAGCGCAGCACCTCGGCGAGCAGGGCGGGAGCGGGCTCCTCGGCCGCGGTCGGCTGCCGGACCAGGCTGCCGAGCTGATCGAGGGTCAGCGGCTCGACGCCGAACTCGGTGACAGCGCAGCTGGCTTGGGCCAGGACGCCGGACAGGGTCAGCTCGGCGGCCGGGGACCGGCGACTGGTCAGCACCAGGTGCGCGGCGGGCGGCTGCGCCACCAGATGGCGGAGGAAGCGCACCGTCAGCGGATCGGCCGCGTGCAGGTCCTCCAGTATCAGCACCGGCCCGAGCTCCGCCAGCAGGGCGGTCAACCCACGGAACACCAGGTGGAGTTCACCACCCGTCGGGCCGGCGGCGAGCGGCGGTGGCAGCCGGCCGGACAGCTCCGGGAGCAGGCCGTGCAGCGCGGCGGTGACGGGCGGCAGGGCGGACGGCAGAGCGGGCGGCAGCAGGGCGGCGGCCGGGGCGAGCGCGTCCACCACCGCACCGAGCGGGAACCGGCGCCCGTCCGCGGTGCACCGGCCCGTCAGCACGGGCCGCCCACCGGGCTGCGGCAGGCGGGCCACCTAGCCGGGCACCGGTGTCCGTGGGACGGCCGGCGGAAAGACCCGTGACCCGCCGGGGTTTTCTGGGTGCTCCCGGCGCTTCCGGGCCCGGCGGGTCGGCATCCTCGGTYATCGATGCGGGGGCCACCTTCTCGATCGTCGCCCCGGCACCGCGCACCCCATGGCTCCGACCTACGAAGATCACCTGCCTTTCCGCACCTACCGCCCGCCGGCAGYGGCGCGGCGGACCTCGTGCATGAAGCAGCCGAACTCGACCGCCCGGACGTGCAGCACCGCCACCTCGGGGTCGGCGAGCAGTTCGGCCGCGCCGACGGCGGCCTCGGTGGGCTGGACCAGGCGGCCGCCGAGGATGTGGCCGGCGGAGTCGTAGGCGCGCAGCACCCGGGGGCCGGTGTGCATCGTGGCGGGCCAGCCTTCGGCGGGGCCGGGGCAGGGGGTGGCGTGGATGAAGACCGGGCCGCGCTCGTCGTACGGGCCCGGGTCGGCGCCGGTCTCGGCGGCCCAGCGGGCGAGCGGGGCGTACGAGACCAGGGCGATCCGGTCGCCGGGGCAGGCCCGGGTGAGGCAGCAGCGCAGCGGGGCGCCGCCGGTGGTGTCGACCGACTCGACCGGCGGGCGGCCCGCGTCGTCCAGCTCGCGGAGGCGGGCGCAGGTGGCGGGATCGATGGGGTTGATCTGCAGGTTCATGACTGCCAGCCTGCCGCCGCCGGGCCGGGATGACCGGCGGATTCGCGACGTCGCGTTCAGTCGGTGGTGGCCAGCCGCAGGCCGAAGCCGACCACCACGACGCCGGTCAGACGGTCCATCAGCTTCCGGGCGGCCGGGCGGCGCAGCCAGCCCCGCACCGCGCGGGCGAACGCGACCAGCACGGCGGACCAGACCAGCCCCTCGGCGACGTGCACGCTGGTGAGCAGGACACCCATCGGCAGCTGCGGCGCCCCCGCCGGGATGAACTGCGGGAGCACCGCGACGTAGAAGACCCCGACCTTGGGGTTGAGCAGATTGGTCAGCGCACCCCGGCGCCAGCCGGACCAGAAGCCGCCGCTGCCGGCATCCGGCTCGGGACCGGACAGCGCGCTGCTGCGCAGCATCTGGACGCCCATCCAGAGCAGGTAGACCACCCCGGCCCAGCGCAGCGTCTCGTACGCCAGGTGGGAGGCGGTGAGCAGGGCGCTGATGCCCAGTGAGCTGAGGGTGCCCCAGAGCATGGTGCCGGTACCGATCCCGAGGACCACGCCCCAGGCGCGGACCCGCTCACCGAGTGCGGCGGTCCGCAGGATCAGTGCGGTGTCGAGGCCGGGCGTCAGCGTGAGCAACCCGACGACCAGAGCGAAGGACCAGACTGCCGTGGTTGTCCCCATGCCGGGTCACCCTAGCGGTCGGACCTTCTCCGCCACCGGCCGGTCCTCCTGGACGGTCTCCTCGTACTCGACCTTCTGCCCGTCGGGCAGCGCCCGGTCGACGGCCTCGATCAGGATCGAGTCGTAGTAGAAGGTCAGTTCGGGCCCACCGCCGTCGGGAACGATCGTCCCGTACCCGTGGTCGGTGTGGAAGGTCTGCACGGTGCCGGTGGCCATCTGACGACTCCTCGGGGCGGGGCTTCGGGTGCTCCCCAGGAGTACCAAACACTCCTGCTCCACGACGTTCTGACACGCGGGGCGGCTACGCCCGGGCAGCCCGGGCCCGGTAGGACCGGGCGGCGGCCAGCAGGCCGATGCCCCAGACCAGGAACTGCGGGATCCCGTAGACGACGATCCACGGACTGAAGATCCCGGGCTTGTCGAACCGGGTGGCCAGCACCACGGCGGCGAACGCGGTGTACAGCAGCAGGACGGCGGCGACCGCGAAGGCCGTCACCGCGAGGGTCCGGCGCGGGACCTGACGCCCCGCCAGCAGCGGGACCCGCCGGGGGAACACCAGCCCCCACGGCCGCACCAGACCCACGGCCAGCAGACCCGCCAGCGCGGCCATCCCGTCGAGCACGAACAGGTACGGCCCACCGCCCTCGGCGTACCAGTCGCGGAACCTGTCCGCGTCGGCCCAGAGCGGGACGCCGACCGCCCACACCGTGTGCAGCGGGACGAAGCCGAGCGTCGCGGAGAGCGCGGACGCGTAGGCGGCCCGGACGGCCCACCGGGGCGGCGGCGGGACCTCGGTGGGCGGTACGGCAGTGCTGGCGGACATCGCGTGAACCTCCTGGGGGAAACGTGCTCAGGAGTCACGGTTGCAGGGGCCCGTACGCCCCCGCATCGGGCGCCGGGCCGATCCCCCTCCCCCGCCCGGGGGATGGGGATCAGGTGACGTTCAGCCGGGCGGCCAGCCGGAGCAGGCCGGGGGCGAGGCGGCTGAGCAGGTGGGCGCCCTTGGCCTCGACCGTGACCGGGACGAGTGCCTTGTTGCGGCGGACCGCCCGGACGATCTCGGTGGCGACCTTCTCCGGCGGGAAGTTGCGGCGGGCGTACAGCTTCGCGGCGCGGTCCTGCTTCGCGGCCTGCTCGTCGGCCGTGGTGGCGGAGAAGGTGGAGGTGCGGGTGATGTTGGTGTTGACCAGGCCGGGGCAGATCGCCGAGACGCCGACGCCCGCGGAGGCGAGTTCGGCGCGCAGGCAGTCGGAGAGCATCCGGACGGCGGCCTTGCTGGTGGCGTACGCGGCCAGCGCCTTGGAGGGCAGGTAGGCGGCGGCCGAGGCGAGGTTGACGATGTGTCCGCCGTGGCCGCGCTCGGCCATCAGGGTGCCGAAGGCGCGGCAGCCGTGGATGACGCCCCAGAGGTTGACATCCAGGACCCGCTGCCACTCCTTCTCGGTGGTCTGCAGGAAGGTGCCGGAGTGGCCGATGCCGGCGTTGTTGACCAGCACGTCGGGGACGCCGTGCTCGGCGGCGATCTGCTGGGCGAAGGCGTCGAAGGCCGTGCCGTCGCTGACGTCCAGCTGGTACGCGTACCCGGTGCCGCCGCTCAGGGTGCACAACTCGGCGGTACGGACGGCCGATTCGAGGTCCAGGTCGCAGACCACCACCCGCGCCCCCTCGGCCGCGAAGGCCAGGGCGGTGGCCCGGCCGATGCCGCTGCCCGCGCCGGTGATCACCACCAGTTCGCCGGTCGCCTCGGGCTCGGAGCCTGCGGAGACCGCCCCGACGAAGCTGCGGACGTGCTCGGCGACCACCGGGCCGTGCTCCAGCAGCGCCGACCAGTGGGTGCCGTTGACGGTCCGTCGGGTCAGCCGGGGCACCCAGTGCTCCAGGCCCTCGGAGAGGAACTCGTTGACGTAGTGGTCCCGGCTCAGCGTGAGCAGCTGGACGGGGACCTCGGTGTACCGCTCGCGCGGGCTGCGGATGGTCGGCCGCATGTTGGCCCGGTACAGCTCGATCCCGCGCACCGCGTCCTGCTTGAGGGTGGCCTGCGGGTGCCCGGGGCGCGGGTTGACCGCCTCCAGGTCGCGCAGCACCCGGGGCCAGGACTTGGCCAGCCAGAGCTTCCAGGTGGCTGGGGCGAGCAGCGGCAGGTGGAAGGCGGTGATGTACCAGGAGTGCGCGCCCTGCACCAGCAGCTGCCGCAGGTGACGGGGCGTCGGACGGCGGAACCGCTTGCGCATCCAGAAACCCAGGTGGTCCAGGCAGGGTCCGCTCATGGTGGTGTACGAGGCGAGCCGCTGCTCGGCACCCGGCTCGGTGACGGCCTCCCAGGACTGCACCGAGCCCCAGTCGTGCGCGACCACGTGCACGGGCGCGTCGGGGCTGACCGCGTCGGCGACCGCGAACAGGTCGGCGCCGAGGTGCTCCAGCCGGTAGCCGTCCCGGTTCGCCGGGACGCCGGACTCCCCCGCGCCGCGCACGTCGTAGCGGACCACGTGGTGGTCGACGGCCAGGTCCTCGGCGATGTCGTCCCAGACCACGTGGGTGTCGGGGTACCCGTGCACCAGGATCACGGTGGGGTGGGCGGGATCGCCCTGCTCGAAGACGGCGAGCGGCAGTCCGCCGGAGTCGACGGTGCGGCGGCTGATCATCGGGCTGCTCCCTCGGTGGTGGTCCAGCGGCGGACGTGCGGCAGGTCGTCGTCGAGCCAGTAGGCGTCGTCGTCCGTCACGACCAGCAGTTCCTCGAACTTGATGCCGACCTCGCGGAAGCCGATGTGCGGCTCGACCGCCCAGATCCCCGGCGTCGGCGCGTGCCGGGAGGAGCGGCCGTCGGCCCAGAGCGGCGACCGGCCGTGCAGCCGCTCGCTGATCAGCTCCCGGCCGAGCGTCTGGAGTGTACGCACCCCGAAGCCGAACAGGTTCACCCCGGCCGGGCCGCGCGCGGTCATCCGGGTCACCTGGTGGCCGATCACCCGGCCCGGGTAGACCTTGTGCCGGTTGTCGTAGCCGTGCGCGGCGATCTGGGCGTCCACGGCGGTGTAGATCTCGTTCAACGGCTTCCTGGCCTGCACCTCGCGCAGGATCAGCTCCCGGTAGACCTTGAGGTCCCCGGCCAGCCTGTCCCAGACCGGGTTATCGCCGACCTTGCCGCCGTAGCCGATGTCGGCGGTGTAGCCGTCCACCACGGGGGCGCAGTCCAGCACGTACGGCATGCCCTCCTCGAGCTTCCGGCTGCCCGCGAAGAACTGCAGCGGGGTGTGGAAGTGCCGGAACGCCGTCCGGTCGCCGAACCAGGCGAACGGCACGTGGAAGAAGTCCTGCACACCGGCCGCGACCAGGCACTTGCGCAGCTTGGCGGTGGCCTGCCGCTCCGTCACCCCGGGCTCGATCCAGGCCGCCACCTGCTCGGCGCAGTGGTACGCGAGCTGCTGGGTCTCCCGGAACCGGGTGAGGTCGTGCTCCGTGAAGGGGAACGTCATCGGTCAGACCTCCAGTACCAGGGTCTCGCCCTCGGCGGCCCGGGAGACACAGGGCAGGAACGCCCCGGCGGCCCGGTCCTCCTCGGTGAGACGGCGATCGCGGTGAACGGGTGTGCCACTGCCCAGCCTGACCTTGCAGGTGCCGCAGAAGCCCTGATGGCAGGAGTACGGCAGCTCGGGTCGGACCTCACGCAGCACGTCCAGCGCGGAGCGGTCGGCAGGGACGGTCAACTTCTGCCCGTCCTCGCCGAGTTGGACGCTGAACGGTTGGCCGCCCAGGATCGGGGCGGCGCCGAAGCGCTCGAAGTGCAGAGCGCGGACGGCGGCCGGGTCGTACGCCTGCTGGACGGCGGCCAGCATCGGGGCCGGGCCGCAGCAGTACACCGCCGCACCGCGCGGGGCGCGGGCCAACAGCTCGGCGGCCGGGGTGAGTTCGGTCAGGAACTCGACCCTGGACGGGTCCAGCGCGCGCAGCTCCTCGGTGAACGGCATCGACTCGGCACTGCGGCCGACGTGCACCAACCGCCAGTCCAGACCGAGCTGTTGGGCCTGCCGGGCCATCGGCAGCAGCGGCGTGATGCCGATCCCACCCGCCAGCAGCAGCACGGCCGGCTCGGCACAGAACGCGAAGCCGTTCCTGGGCCGGCGGGCGGTGAGCCGCACCCCCGGGTGCAGCCGGTCGTGGATCTCGGCCGAACCACCACCGCCCTCGGGCAGGTGACGGACCGCGATCCGGTAGCTGGTGCGATCGGCCGGGTCGCCGCACAGCGAGTAGTGCCGCACCAGACCGGAGGGCAGCGTCAGCTCGATCCGGGCGCCGGGCTGCCAACTCGGCAGCGGGCTCCCGCCGGGGTCGGCGAGCCGCAGCTCGACCACGTCCTCGGCGACCGACCGGTGCACGGTGACCACCAGTTGCAGCGGCGGCGTCGGCCTCGGGCCGGGCCGACGCGGGCTCCGGCGCAGCCCGGGCCGCCCCATCTTCGGGTCGTACCACTCGGCGAACGCGGTCATCCGCCGCAGGAAGCCGTCCGGCTTGGGGCGGCCGTACAGATCGGGCGGCAACGCTTCGAGGTCCATCTTGGAGCTCCATCTTTTCGGCACACGATTCGGCAGCCAGGGGCCCGGGGAACGGCGGCGCCGACCTCAGGAGCGTTCAACGTGCGTACAAGGCCAGGCACTTTCGCAGTGACCCCGGCGCCAGATCTCCTCGCAGTTCCCCGAGCCCCTGGTTTCACGTGGTTGAACTCAGCGGGTAGCTGCAGCCCGCGCGGCAGGCGAGCCCGCCAGGTAGCTGAGGGCCTGGCTGGAGGAGCCCTCCTGGGTGGGGTGGTAGCCCGGGCGGAAGTAGCGGAGCGCCGAGCGGGCCATCCGCGAGGGCTCGGGGAGCAGCCCGCACCGGGCGATCCGCTGGGCCTCGCGCCAGGTGGGCCGGACCGAGCCGTTCAGGCTGGGGTCGGCGGCGAGCAGGAAGCGGACGCCGCGGATCCAGAGGTGGATCAGGGTGGGACCGGAGACCAGCATGCCGCGCAGCCGCCGGAGGTAGCCAGGGTCCAGATGCACCATCAGGTCGAAGGCGACGCTGCGGTGCTCGACCTCCTCGGCGCCGTGCCAGCGCAGCAGGTCGAGCATGGTGGGGTCGGCCTTGGCCCGGTCCAGGCCGGGCGAGTTGAGCGCCCAGTTGCCCAGGAAGGCGGTGAAATGCTCGATCGCGGCCACGAAGGCGACCCGCTCGATCAGGTTCTCCCGCTGCTGAGCGGGCGTCAGGCCGGGCCGCTTGCCGAGCACCCGGCGGAACAGCCAGGTGACCTGCCGGACGTACGGGCGGGGGTCGAGGCCCTGGCCGAGCAGGTGGTCCAGCACCTCCTGGTGTGCCTCGGCGTGGATCGCCTCCTGGCCGATGAAGCCGAGCACCTCCTCGCGGAGCTGGTCGTCGGTGATCAGCGGGAGCGCGTCCTTGAAGACCTCGACGAACCAGCGCTCGCCCTCGGGCAGCAGCAGGTGCAGGACGTTGACGGTGTGGGTGGCCATCGGCTCGTCCGGGATCCAGTGCAGCGGCAGCTGCGACCAGTCGAACCGGACGTCACGGGGCTCCAGCACCAGGCTGTCGTGGACGGCGGGGGGCACAACGGGGCGGGGCGGCATGGCGGACCTCCTGGCCGAGGGTTGGGCGGCTCGACTCCAGGCAACCTACTCGCGGGTACGACCGCCCACAAGGGGTTCGGGCGTTCTTATCAACAGCCAGTCTAATAACTCCGCCGCCCGCCAACCGTCGCCTCAGACCGCCATCGCCAGCATCAGCGGCGCCGCCCGCTCCGCCAGCAGCTCCGCCGCCGCCCGCAGCCGGTGCACCTGACCGACCGGCAGCGAGGTGGCCAGGCAGCCCACCGTGCTGCCGGCCGTGACCGGCACCGCCGCGCAGACCGTGCCGAGCGCGTACTCCTGGATGTCGAGCACCGGCACCGTCGAGGGCTGGCACTCCAGCCGGTGCATCAGCTGCTGCTGGTCGGTGATGGTCCGGGCGGTCAGCCGGGCCACCGGGTGCCGGGAGAGGTGGTCCCGGCGGCCGTCGTGGTCGAGCTGGCTGAGCAGGCACTTGCCGATCGCGCTGGCGTGCGCGGTGGCCCGGAAGTCGACCCACTCGCGGACCGCCGGGGCGTGCTCGGCCGCCGAGACCACCTCGACCGTCAACTCCCCGTCGTGGTACCGGCTGAAGTAGACCGCCGCGCCAAGCTCGTCCCGCAGCTCGGCCAGCCGGTGCTCCATCCTGACCCGGACCAGTTGCTCCCGGTTCTGCTGGCCGAGCACCGCGACCGCGCCGCCGAGCACCCAGAGCCCGTCCTCCAGCGCGAGGTACCCCTCCAGCTCCAGCGCCTCGGCCAGCTCCCTGACCACCACCCCGGGCAGCCCCAACTCGCGTGCCAGCACCGCCTCGGGCACCCCGCCCGGGTGGCGGTCCACCGTCTCCAGCACCCGCAGGGCGCGCTGCATCACCCCGAACGGCCCGGCCGAGACCGAAGCCCCCTGTCCCCGTACCGACATGGCGTCCCCTTCCCCGTCCCTGCCAATCAGTCCAGCGTAACCACCCGCACGCCCGCGCACGGGCCCGAGTCGACACCTGGCCAGTTGGCATATGCCAGGGAACGCCGGAACGGGCCCCTCCCCCACTGCCCTGGGGGGAGAGGCCCGTCGGCCGGTCGACCGGGTGGGCACCCGGTCACCGATGAGGGTTGGTCAGTTGTCGTTACCGGCCCGCAGCTTGGCGACAGCGGCCGCCAGGCGGGCGCCGTACTCCTCGTCGGCCGCGTGGAAGTGGGCGAGGTTCTTCTCGACGATGTCGTCCCGGCTGACCTGGGCCAGGAAGCCCGCGATGTTGTCGATCAGGCGGGACTTCTCGCCGTCCGACATCAGGCGGTAGAGCTCACCGGCCTGGAAGAAGTCGTCGTCCTTGGTGTGCGCCGGGGTGGTGTACGTCCCGGTGTGGCCGTCCAGCCGGACCGGGGCGGCCAGCGGGGCGTCGGTCTGCGCCGGGCCGTCGTACGAGTTGGGCTCGTAGTTCTTGCCACGGCCGGCGGCGTTGACCGCCGACAGACCGTCCCGGCCGTAGTTGGCGGCCTCGGTCGCCTTCGGAGCGTTCACCGCGAGCAGGGTGTGGTTGACCCCGAGGCGGTAGCGCTGGGCGTCGGCGTAGGCGAACAGGCGGCCCTGGAGCATCTTGTCCGGGGAGGGACCGATGCCGGGGACGAAGTTGTTCGGCGAGAAGGCCGACTGCTCCACGTCCGCGAAGACGTTCTCCGGGTTCTTGTTCAGCACCAGGCGGCCGACCTTGACCAGCGGGTAGTCCGCGTGCGGCCAGACCTTGGTCAGGTCGAACGGGTTGAAGCGGTACTCGGCCGCCTCGGCGACCGGCATCAGCTGCACGTACAGGGTCCAGGACGGGAACACGCCCCGCTCGATCGCCTGGTGCAGGTCACGCTGGTGGCTGTCGGCGTCGGCGCCGAGCACCTCGGCCGACTGGCCGCCGTCCAGCGAGCGGATGCCCTGGTTGGTCTTGAAGTGGTACTTGACCCAGAACGCCTCACCCTGGGAGTTGACCCACTGGTAGGTGTGCGAGCCGTAGCCGTTCATGTGGCGGTACGAGGCCGGGATGCCGCGGTCGCCGAACAGCCAGGTGATCTGGTGGGTGGAGGCCGGCGAGTGGGCCCAGAAGTCCCAGACGTTGTCGGCTTCCTGCACGCCCGTGAAGGGGTCGCGCTTCTGCGAGTGGATGAAGTCGGGGAACTTGATCGGGTCCTTGATGAAGAACACCGGGGTGTTGTTGCCGACCAGGTCGTAATTGCCCTGCGCGGTGTAGAACTTCAGCGCGAAGCCGCGCGGGTCGCGGACCGCGTCGCTGGAGCCGAGGTTGCCCGCCACCGTGGAGAACCGCAGGAAGACCTCGGTGCGCTTGCCGACCTCGGCGAGGAAGTCCGCGTGGGTGTACTGCGAGACCTCGTCGGTGACCTCGAAGTAGCCGTATGCGCCGGAGCCGCGGGCGTGCACGACGCGCTCCGGGATGCGCTCACGGTTGAAGCGGGCCAGCTTCTCCAGCAGCTGCTGGTCCTGGATCAGCAGCGGGCCGTACTCGCCGGCCGAGGCGGAGTTCTGGTTGTCGGCGATCGGGGCGCCGGACTCGGTGGTCAGGGTCTTCGACATGACGGTCCTTCAGTAGGTGCAGGAGGGTCAGAGGCCGGCTGGCTGTCCGGGCCGGATCAGCCTGCGGCGTCTGGTGCGTGCGATTGCAAGGCGCCGGAGCGCCCTCGTAGCGGAGCTACTTGGGCGTTTCGGCAACGCGGCAAGCGTGCGTGCCAGGCGGCGGAGGCCCGGCCCGGACAGCCAGCCGGCCTCTCAGACGCCGAGCAGGCGCCAGATGGCCGAACGGCGGCGGGAGGACTGCTCGCCGTCGGGGCCGTCGGTCGGCTGCAGGGCAGCGACGGCGGCGGTGGTCGCGGCGGCGTCCGCGAGCGGGCGGGCGGCGGTCAGCTCGGTGGCCTCGGCCGCGGTGAGTCCGGCCTCGGTCAGCGCGGCGGCCGCCTCGGTGGCCGGGACGGTGTTGAACCAGCGCAGCGCGAGCGCGGCGCGGCCGGCCTCGGTCAGCTTGCCGGTCAGCCGGAGGCGGGCCAGGCCGCCGTCCGGGTAGACGTTGATCCGCACGTGGGTGACGGTCCGTCCGGCGGTCAGCCGGAGGCGGTGCCGGGTGTCCGGCTGGAGCCGGGTCCGGGGCAGCAGCTCGAACCAGCCGTCGGCGTCCGACGACGGGTCACCGCCGTTGGAGGCGTCGTAGCCCACCAGGTCGGCCCAGCCAGGGGCGTTGGCGACGAAGTAGGACGTGTCCACCTCGGCGGCCAGGACCTCGCCGCCCCCGGCCAGGGCGATCTGTACCCAGTCGTTGGCCTTGTCGCGCCGACGCCGGGTCTCCCAGCCGTCGCCCATGACGGAGGCGCGGCCCGGAGCGTTCAGGTTGTGCGGGGAGGAGAAGTAACGGTCCGAGGCGGCCTCGGCCACGCCGCCGAACTCCTGGGCGGCCAGGTCGAAGGCGAGGCCGTCCAGCTCACGCGGGTCGGTCACCACCTCGCCGTGCACCCGCAGCCGGGCGACACCGCCGTCCGGCCAGATGTTCAGCCGGACGTGGGTGTACCGGGCCGGGTCGGTGACCTCGAACTCGTGGGCGGTGTTGCCCTTGAGCGTGGTGCGCGGCACCAGGTCGACCCACTCCGCGGCGGCCAGCTCCTCCGGCGCGGGGTGCCCGGGGATCGAGGCGCCCTGGACGGAGCCGGTCTCCGGGTAGTTGCCGGTGAAGAACGCGGTGTCCACGATCACGCCGTGGATCACGCCGGCCACGCCGAGCCGGACGATCGCCCAGTCGTGGTCCTCGTCGGTCGGGTGCGGCTGCTCGGCCGAGACGCCACGGCGGCGCTTGGACTCCCAGCCGTCCATGATCTGGCCCTTGTGGCCGAAGGTGTGCGGGCGGAACTCGGCGGGCTTGGCGACCAGCAGGTTCTCCGCGTCGGCGAAGGTGTCCTCGTTGGTGGCGACCACACCGGCGCCCAGCAGGCGGGAGGCCAGGTTGACCAGCTCGGTGAACGGAGCGCTCGGGGTCTGACTGGTACTCACTTGAGTCTCCTTTAGTTTCGAGTGATCTGACGGCCGAACGGTGCGGCGTCGACGTCCACGACCTGCCCACGGAGCCAGGTGGTGCGGACGGAGCCACTGAGGGTCTTCCCCGCGTACGGCGTGACGGGGTTGCGGTGGTGCAGGTTCTCGGCGTGCACGGCGAACTCGGCGTCCGGATCGAAGGCCACCAGGTCGGCGTCGTACCCGACCGCGATGGCGCCCTTGGTGCCGGTCAGACCGACCAGCGAGGCCGGGCCGCTGCTCATCCAGCGCACCACGTCTTCGATCGAGTGGCCGCGCCTGCGGGCCTCGGTCCAGATGGCCGGCAGGCCGAGCTGGAGCGAGGCGATACCGCCCCAGGCGGCCGCGAAGTCACCGCTGCCGCCGTACTTCTGCAGCAGCTTCAGATCCGGGGTGGAGGGCGAGTGGTCGGAGACCACGGCGATGAACTCGCCGTCGGCGAGCGCCGCCCAGAGCTGGTCGCGGTTGGACTCGTCCCGGATCGGCGGGCAGCACTTGAACGCGGTGTCGCCGTCCGGCACCTCCTCCGCCGCCAGCGTGAGGTAGTGCGGGCAGGTCTCGGCGGTCACCCGGACACCGTCCGCGCGGGCCTGCCGGAGCAGCGGCAGCACGGCGGCCGAGGAGACGTGCAGGATGTGCACCCGGGCGCCGGTCCGGCGGGCGGTGTCGAGCAGCCGGGCCACCGCCGCCGCCTCGGCGTCGTCGGGGCGGGAGGCCAGGAAGTCGCGGTAGTGCACGCCCGGCTGCTGCGGGGCGGCCTCCAGGACGGCCGGGTCCTCGGCGTGGATGATGGCCAGCGCGCCGATCCTGGCCTGCTCGGCCAGTGCCAGCTCCAGGTCGGCCTGCTCGACGTGCGGGAACTCGTCCACCCCGGACGGGGCGAGGAAGCTCTTGAAGCCGAACACGCCCTCGCGGTGCAGGGGTTCGAGGTCCTCGACGTTGCCGGGGATCGCGCCGCCCCAGAAGCCGAGGTCGACCCAGGCCTGACCCTCGGCGATCTTCCGCTTGGCCGCCAGGCCGTCCACCGTGGTGGTGGGCGGGATGGAGTTCAGCGGCATGTCGATGATCGTGGTGACCCCGCCCGCGGCGGCCGCCCGGGTGGCGGTGGCGAAGCCCTCCCACTCGGTCCGACCGGGCTCGTTCACGTGCACGTGGCTGTCGACCAGGCCGGGCAGCAGCGCGGTGTCACCGAGGTCGGTCAGGTGGCGGTCCCCCGCGAGCAGCGAGCCGTACTCGGCGATCTGCTCGATCCTGCCGTCCCGGATCAGCACGTCAGCGGGACGCTCGCCGTCCGGCAGGACCACCCGGCGGGAACGGATCACCGCTGTGGTCGCGGGCGTCTCACTGAGGGGCATCTGGGACCTCCGAACCGATAGTACGAGTGGGGGTATACCGAAGGCGCGCCGGGCAGTTGGGGCCCGTGAACCGGGAGCCTAGGCCCGCCTTCAACAAAACGTCAATGTAGGAAAGTACGATGAGTCAGGACTGCAGCAGGTCGCCCGCGAGACGCGCTCCGGCCACCTCGGCCAGCTCGCCCGCCTTGGTCATGCTGTCGCCCGGCTGCTCGGCCAGGTCGGTCAGCGCGTACGCCGCCACGAAGCCCGCCGCCCGCCACTGGTCCTCCGAGAGTTCCAGCCGTCCGGCGACGGCGGCCACCCGAACCCCCGCCCGAGTGGCCGCCGCAGCGACGCCGGCGGGGGCCTTGCCGTGGAGCGTCTGCGCGTCCAGGCAACCCTCGCCGGTAACGACGAGGCGTGCCCCACGCACGGCCTCGTCGAAGCCCAGCAGCTCGAGCAGGAGCTCGATGCCGGGCCGCATGGTGGCGCCGAGCAGCGCGAGGGCGGCGAAGCCCACCCCGCCTGCGGCCCCGGCGCCGGGGGCGTTCCGGAAGTCCCGGCCCGTGGTGTCGCGGACCACGTCCGCCCAACGGGTCAGGCCCTCTTCGAGAATCAGCAGGTCGTCGCCGTCCGCACCCTTCTGCGGGCCGTAGACGGCCGTCGCACCGCGGGTGCCGAGCAGCGGGTTGTCCACGTCGCAGGCGACCACGATCTCGACGCCGGTGAGAGTGTCGGCGAGCGACCCCGGGTCGATCCTGGCCAGCTTGCGCAGCGCGGCTCCGCCGGGCGCCAGTTCGGTGCCGTCGGCGTCGTACAGGCCGACGCCGAGCGCCTGGACCATGCCCGCACCGCCGTCGGTGCAGGCGCTGCCGCCGAGACCGAGCACGATCCGCTTCGCGCCGAGGCTGACGGCGCGTCCGATCAGCTGGCCGACGCCGTAGGAGCCGGCCGCGAGCGGGGCCGTCCGGCCACCGGGGAGCCTGGCCAGTCCGGAGGACTGCGCCAGCTCGACCACGGCGGTGTCGTCCCGGAGCGCGATCGCGGCGTCCACCGGCAGGCCGGTCGGACCGGCCACCTTCACGGCGACCCGCTTGAAGCCTGCGGCCAGCGCGGCGGCCAGCGTGCCCTCGCCGCCGTCGGCGACCGGGAGCTCACGGATCTCCACGCCGGGGGCGACCCGGCGGATGCCGGCCGCGATCCGGGCGGCGACCTCGGCGCCCTCCAGCGTGCCCTTGAACTTGTCGGGGGCGACGACGACATGACCCTGAGTGGGGGTGGCGGGCATGCGTGGGCCTCTTTCCGTATCGCTGACGTTCAAATGCAAATGTGCCCAGAAGTAATGTGCCCAGAAGTTTGGGGGTGCGCCCCCTCCCCGCCGTTCCTCTCGTCCCGCTTCCGACGTACGAGAGGCTCCCCTCGGCGAAGGAGGGGGCCGGGTGACCCACGCGAGCACGACCGAAGTGCACCCGGGAGGGTAGTGCGTGGGTCACCGGTTTGGGACGGTCGGCAGGGGGGCGGTATGAGCCCCAGCCCGCCTGCCGACCGAACCTGGCCTCCTGGTGGCGCGGGCACGACCGGACAGGTACACGCCACCAGGAGGAGCTGGAGGGTTACTTGACCTCGCGGCCCGAGAGGCGCTCGACGCCCCGCAGCAGGGCCGAGTGGTCCAGCGAACCGTCGCCGTTGGCGCGGGCGGAGGCGACCAGCTGGGCCACCACCGCGCCGACCGGGAGAGCCGCACCGACGGCGCGGGCGGCGTCGGTGACGATGCCCATGTCCTTGTGGTGCAGGTCGATCCGGAAGCCCGGGGCGAACTGACGGTCGATCATGTTGGCCTTCTTGCGGTTCAGCACGGTAGAACCGGCCAGACCGCCGCCGAGCACGTCGAGGGCGGCGGGGAGGTCGACGCCCGCGTTCTCCAGGAAGACCACGGCCTCGGCCAGCACCTGGATGTTGACGGCCACGATCAGCTGGTTGGCGGCCTTCACGGTCTGACCGGCACCGGCCGGGCCGACGTGGATGACCGTGGTGCCGAGCGCGTCCAGGATCGGCTTCGCCTCGGCGAAGTCGGCCGCGTCGCCGCCGACCATGATCGAGAGCACGGCCTCGATCGCGCCGGCCTCGCCACCGGAGACCGGGGCGTCCAGGGTGCGGATGCCCTTCGGCTTGGCGGCGGCCTCGACCTTGATCGAGGTCTGCGGGGTGATGCTCGACATGTCGATGACCAGGGTGCCCTCGGCCACGTTCGCCAGCACGCCGTCCGCACCGAGGATGACCTGCTCGACCTGCGGGTCGGCGGGGACCATGGTGATGACGATCTCGGCGTTCTTCACCGCGTCGGCGATGGAGCTCGCGCCCTTGCCGCCGGCCGCCACCAGGGCGTCGATCGGGGGCTGGGTCAGGTTGAAGCCGGTGACGTCGTGGCCGGCCTTCACCAGGTTGGCGGCCATCGGGCTGCCCATGATGCCGAGGCCGATGAAGGCGATCTTGCGGGAGGCGCTCATCTGCGTCTCTTTCCTTAGTGCTGGGAGGATGGGAGAGCGTGCTCAGCCGGCGCGGTACTCGCGCGGGAGCCACTCGAAGCTGTCGGCGCTGACGCCGTTCGCCGGGCGGTACTCGAGGCCGATCCGGCCGGTGTAGCCGGCGGCGGTCAGGCGGGCGAAGAGGTCCTCGAAGTCCAGCTCGCCGGTGCCGGGCTCGTTACGGGCCGGGGTGTCGGCGATCTGCACGTGGCCGATCTTGTCGGCGTGGGTGGCGATCACGGCCGCCAGGTCCTCGCCGTTGCGGGCCAGGTGGTAGAGGTCGCAGAGGAACTTCGCGTTGCCCAGGCCGGTGGCCACGTTCACCTTGTCGACGACCGCGATCGCGGCCTCGGCGGTGACCAGCGCGTAGTCCGGGGACTCGGCCTTGTTCAGGGTCTCGATCAGCAGCACGGCGCCGATCGAGTGGGCGGCCTGCGCGGCCAGGGTGAGGTTCTCCAGTGCGAGCTCGTCCTGCTCCGCGGCGGAGACGCCCTCCACCCGGTTGCCGTAGAGCGCGTTGAGCGCCCTGGTCCCGAGCGACTCGGCGAGCGCGACGGCGACCGGGATGTTCTCCCGGAACCGCTCGCTCTCGGCCGGTACGGAGACCGTGCCGCGGGCGCCCTTGGTGAGGTCGTCCAGGAAGTTGAGGCCGGTGAGCTGGACGCCCGCGTCGGTGAAGGCCTTGCGGAGCGCGTCCTGCTCGGCGTCCGAGGGGGTGTGGTTCTCACCGAACGGCCACCACAGCTCGGCGGCGGTGAAGCCGGCGGCCGCGGCGGCGGCGGGGCGCTCCAGGAGCGGAAGCTCGCTGAACAGGATCGACAGGTTGACCGTGTAGCTCAGCTTGGAAGCGGCAGTCACGTCAATCACCTTTCACTCTTCCGTTCGCAACTTCCACGATCCGGAAGAGCGATTCTGCTTGGTGGAAGCATGCCCCGCGACCCGAGAGACCGTCAAGACCGCCGCAACAATTTGTTGAAGAGCCCTGCCTCTTCCACCGGGACCCCTGATCGATACAGTGAGCAGGTGCGATTGATGGTGGAGTTCACGACAGAGCCGTTCGAGCTGGACACGTTCCCCGAGCACGCGGTGGCCGCCCGCAAGGTGGTCGACGAGGCCGGGCTGGACGTCGCGGTCGGCCCGTTCGGGACCGGCGCCGAGGGCGAGGCCGAACAGGTGCTCGCCGCCGTGACCAAGTTGCTGCACGAGACGCTGGCCGCCGGCGCGACCCGGATCTCGGTCCAGGTCAGCGTGCTGGACCAGCACCAGGAAGGAGTGGGTACCCCGTGAGCGACGCCCTGGAACACCCGCTCGCCGCGGCGATAAAGCCGCTGCTGGAGGCCGTCGGCGCGACCCAGGTCTCGATCGACGAGGCCCGGGCCGACGACGTACTGCTGGAGTGGGACGGCCAGGCGGCCGTCGCCGTCCGCCTCCCGCACCTGAGCAGCGCCCTGGAGCGACTGCTGGCCGAGATGACCCGTCAGTTCGACGGCCGTCCACTGACCGAGCTGGACCGCTGGGAGAAGCAGCGCGTGGTCGCCCTCCTGGAGGAGCGCGGCGCGTTCACCGTCCGCCATGGGGTGGAGACGGTGGCGTCGGCGCTCGGCGTCAGCCGGTTCACGGTGTACAACTACCTCAACCGGCAGGACGGCTCGAAGACCGGCTGAGCCCAGTCTGTCCGACCCGGCGGGCCGGGCACACTTGGCTAATCGCACACGAAAAGGGCTGGTCACACGGCCCGAATCAAAACGTAACCACCAACAGTTCAACAAAGTGTTGACGACTGGGGGTGGCGGATCTAGCTTTTGCGGGTGGCACCACTCTTCAGGAGGTCCACCCGTGACCAACCTTCCCACCACTCCTGACGCACTGTCGGCGATCCCCGCCGGCGAGCTGACGGAGACGCTGCTGGAGATCTGCTCCAGCCCCAGCTGGGCCGCCGCTGTCGCGGAGACCCGGCCCTGGTCCGACCGGGCCGAGCTGTTGGCCGCCAACGAGGCGGCGATGGCGAAGCTGACGGTCGAGGACCTCACCGACGCGATGGCCGGCCACGCCCGGATCGGCAAGCCCAAGGCGGGCGACGCCACCTCCGAGCGCGAGCAGGCCGGCATCCAGGGAGTCGACTCCGCACTCCTGGACGAGCTGCACGAGGCGAACGCCGCCTACGAGGCGAAGTTCGGCCACGTGTTCCTGATCTGCGCCACCGGCCGCACCGCCGGCACCATGCTCGCCGCGCTGCGCGAGCGCTTCCCCCACGACGCCGCCACCGAGGCGGAGATCGTCCGGGGCGAGCTGCGCAAGATCAACGACATCCGTATCAACCGGCTGTTCGACGCGGCCTGATCCGCTGTCGATCAGTCAGTTCCTGCCATCAGTAAGGTCATTCAACCCATGACTGGCATCTCCACGCACGTGCTCGACACCAGCCTCGGCCGCCCGGCCGAGGGCGTCCCGGTCGAGCTCGCACTGCACACCGAGGGTGGCTGGCAGGTGCTCGGCACCTCCGCCACGGACTCCGACGGCCGGGCCAAGGACCTGCCGGCCGTGGAGGCGGGCTCGGTCGTCCGGCTGCTCTTCGACACCGCTTCGTACTTCACGAAGAAGTCCGAAGAGCCGCCGTTCTTCCCCGAGGTCTCGATCGTCTTCACGGTCGCGCCCGCGCAGCACCACTACCACGTGCCGTTGCTGCTCAACCCGTTCGGATACTCGGTCTACCGCGGAAGCTAGTAGACCGCTGGAACCCTTAGGAGCCATGTCATGGCCCACGTGCTCGGTCAGAACCAGTACGGCAAGGCGGAGAACCGCATCGTCCGGGTCTACCGCGACTCGACCCGCCACGAGATCAAGGACCTGAACGTCTCGGTCGCCCTCTCCGGTGACCTCGACGACGTCCACCTCACCGGTTCGAACGCCAACTGCCTGCCCACCGACACCACCAAGAACACGGTGTACGCCTTCGCCAAGGAGTACGGCATCGAGTCGGCGGAGGCCTTCGGCATCACGCTGGCGAAGCACTTCGTCGACAACAACGAGCCGATCCACCGGGCCCGGATCCGGATCGAGGAGTACACCTGGGACCGGATCAAGACGCCGGACAGCTCGGCGCGCTTCATCGGTTCCGAGGAGGTCGGCCACTCCTTCACCCGCAACGGCGGCGAGGTACGGACCAGCGAGATCACCTATGACGGCACCACCGTCCAGGTCATCTCCGGTCTCAAGGACCTGACCGTGCTGAACTCCACCAACTCGGAGTTCTGGGGCTACATCAAGGACAAGTACACCACCCTGCAGGAGGCGTACGACCGCATCCTGGCCACCCAGGTGACGGCCCGTTGGAAGTACGGCTTCAGCGGCGCCGAGGGCGAGGCCCAGCCGAACTGGAACCGCTCGTACCAGCACATCCGCCGCCACATGCTGGAGGCGTTCGCCGAGACCTACTCGTACTCGCTGCAGCAGACCCTGCACTCGATGGGGACCCGGGTGCTGAACAACCGGGCCGAGGTGGACGAGGTCCGGCTCGAACTCCCCAACAAGCACCACTTCCTGGTCGACCTGTCGCCCTTCGGTCTCAAGAACGAGAACGAGGTCTACTACGCCGCCGACCGGATGTACGGCCTGATCGAGGGCACCGTGCACCGCGAGGGCGTCGTCCCGGTCATCCCGGTCGCCTGACCCACCCCATGAGCACCGTCCAGCACCGCTGCACCCACCGGCCGCACCAGGCCGGACGGTGCCGGACGGGCAGCAACACCTGCACCACCTGTTTCTCCACCCCCACCATCCGGAGATCGTGCTCGCCTCACGGCGGCCGGCCCGGGGAGCTGGAGAAACATCCCGGAGGACCCTTGCACCGCCGTCCCGCCTCCGGGACATCTCCAGCGCCACGGGCGCGCCGGGAGCCACGAGCACAAGAGGGGCTCGACATGGCAACCAGCTCAACCCGAACCACAGACGGCGGTTCAACCCCAGACGGGCCTGCACGGCCGGACGGTGTGTCAACCAACCTCCCCGACACGCCTGACGGCCGTGCGGTCCACCCCGTGGACGAGCTGCTGCCGAAGGTGAAACTCTTCACCACCGGACTCCAGCACGTCGCCGCGATGTACGCGGGCGTGGTCGCGCCCCCGCTCATCGTCGGTGCCGGTGTGGGTCTCTCCCCCACCGAGCTCGCCCTGCTCATCTCGGCCAGCCTGTTCACCGCAGGACTGGCCACCCTGCTCCAGACCCTGGGGGTCTGGAAGATCGGCGCCCGGCTGCCGTTCGTGAACGGCGTCTCGTTCGCCGGGGTCGCACCGATGCTGGCGATCGCCAAGGAGCACGGCCCCGACCAGGCCCTGCCGGTGATCTTCGGCGCGGTGATCGTCGCGGGGCTCCTGTGCTTCCTCGCGGCACCGTACTTCTGCAAGCTGATCAGGTTCTTCCCGCCGGTCGTCCAGGGCACCGTGATCACCCTCATCGGGGTGTCCCTGCTGCCGGTCGCGGTCAACTGGGCGCGTGGCGGTTCACCCGCCGCCCCCGGTTACGGCTCCGTCAAGGCCATCGGCCTCGCCGCGTTCACCCTCACCGCGGTGGTGCTCTGCAACAAGCTGCTCCGCGGCTTCTGGCAGCAGCTCTCCCTGCTGGTCGGGCTGGCCGTCGGCACCGCAGTGGCCTTCCCGCTCGGGCTGGCCGACTTCGGTGCGGTCTCGCAGGCCGAGGTGTTCGCACTGCCGTCCCCGTTCCACTTCGGGGCCCCGGTCTTCGAGCTCACCGCGATCGTCTCGATCTGCATCGTGATGATCGTGTCGATGACCGAGTCCACCGCCGACATGCTGGCGCTGGGACGGATCGTCGACCGCGAGGCCGACGAGCAGACCCTCGCCGCCGGCCTGCGGGCGGACGGCCTGGCCACCGCGATCAGCCCGGTCTTCAACGGCTTCGCGGCCAGCGCCTTCGCCCAGAACATCGGGCTGGTGGCACTGACCAACATCCGCAGCCGGTTCGTGGTCGCGGCCGGTGGCGGCATCCTGATCCTGCTCGGGCTATTCCCGGTGCTCGGCTCGCTGGTCTCGCTGGTGCCCTCGCCCGTCCTGGGCGGCGCCGGGATCGTGCTCTTCGGCACGGTCGCCGCGAGCGGTATCCGGACCCTGGCCGAGGCGGGGATGGACTCCAGCGCCAACACCATCCTGGTCTCGGTCTCGCTCGGGGTCGGCATCATCCCGATCGCGGCCCCGACCTTCTACGACGCCTTCCCGGAGGCCGTCCGCACGCTGATGCACTCCGGCATCTCGGCCGGCTGTGTGCTGGCCGTCCTGCTCAACCTGCTCTTCCACCACGTCGGTGCCAACCGTCAAGCCTCATCCGGCGGTTCCACCGGTGCGACGGTGTCAACGGCGACACCGTCCTGACCGGTGAGGGGCGCGCACCGCTCACCGCGCGTCCCTCACCCTCCCCCCATAGGAGAAACACCATGGCAGTCCAGCCCCCGCGCCCCGACCAGCGGATCGTGATCGAGAACGTCGCCATCGCCACGGTCGACGCCAACGACACCGAGTACGCCCGCGGCCACGTCGTGGTCCTCGGCAACAGGATCGAGTCGGTCGGCAACGGCCCCGCCCCGCAGTGGCTGGACAACGTGGTGCGCCGGATCAACGGCGAGGGTCACCTGATCACCCCGGGCCTGGTCAACACCCACCACCACTTCTACCAGTGGATCACCCGCGGCCTGGCCCAGGACAACATCCTGTTCGACTGGCTGGTCGCGCTCTACCCGACCTGGGCCCGGATCGACGACCGCCTGGTGCACGCCGCCGCCCAGGGCTCGGCCGCCGCGCTGCTCAAGTCCGGCTGTACCACCGCCTCGGACCACCACTACGTGTTCCCGAAGGACGGCGGCGACATCCTCGGCGCCGAGATCGAGGCCGTCCAGGAGCTCGGCATGCGCTTCACCGCGCTGCGCGGCTCGATGGACCGCAGCAAGAAGGACGGCGGCCTGCCGCCGGACCACGCGGTGGAGAAGACCGAGGACATCCTGATCGCCTCCGAGGCGGCCGTGGACAAGTACCACGACTCCTCCTTCGACTCGATGCTGCAGATCGCCATCGCGCCCTGCTCGCCGTTCTCGGTCTCCACCGAACTCATGCGCGAGGCCGCCCTGCTGGCCCGCCGCAAGGGCGTACGGCTGCACACCCACGGTTCCGAGACCGCCGAGGAAGAGGCGTTCTGCAAGGAGCTGTTCGGGATGGGCCCGACCGACTACTTCGAGTCCACCGGCTGGCTGGGCGAGGACGTCTGGATGGCGCACTGCGTCCACATGAACGACTCGGACATCGCCAAGTTCGCCGAGACCGGCACCGGTGTCGCGCACTGCCCGTCCTCCAACGCCCGTCTGGCGGCCGGCATCGCCCGGGTCCCGGACATGCTGAAGGCCGGCGTGCCGGTCGGCCTCGGCGTGGACGGCACCGCCTCCAACGAGTCCGGCGAGCTGGGCACCGAGCTGCGCAACGCGCTGCTGATCAACCGTCTGCACGGCTCCCCGACCGCGCTCACCGGCCGCAGTGCGCTGCGCCTGGGCACCATGGGCGGCGCCCGGGTGCTCGGCCGGCAGAACGAGATCGGCTCGATCGAGGTCGGCAAGCTCGCCGACCTGGCGCTCTGGAAGATCGACGGCATCATGCACTCCTCGATCGCCGACCCGATCGCCGCACTCACCCTGGGCGCGCTCCCGCCGCTGGCGCTGCTGCTGGTCAACGGCAACGCCGTGGTGGAGAAGGGCAACCTGACCACCGTGAACGAGGACAAGATCGCCCAGGACTGCGCCCGCGCCGCCAAGGAACTGGCCGCCCGCCTCTGATCACCCCTCAGCTCCGGTCCGCACCCGGGACGGTGCGGTAACCGGACTCCTCCCCCTCGGGGGCCTGGAGAGCAGCCCCGGACTCACGGCGAGAGTCCGGGGCTGTCACCTGTCCGTGAACGTCCACACCGTGCAGGGAAAGTCCCACCTTCGGGTAGCGATCGGGCTCATCAGGGTCAAATCCCCACAAGCTGGCCCAAGATCGGTGCATGCGCTACTCCTATCCCGTCCTGGTCGGCGGCGAGCCGCAGCCCGGCGAGGGCTGGTACCACTGGCCGCACGCCTCGGCCCTGCTGCGTGAGACGTACGACGTGATGGCGCTCAAGGCGCGGCTGGACTTCGGCCGGGCGGCCGAAGGCGCGGACCGGGATCCCCGGCTGGCCGGTCGGGTGGCGCGGTCCACCCCGGAGCAGGCCAAGGCTGCCCTCGTTCTGGCCCGGGAGGCCCAACCGGCCTGGGCCCGTAAGCCGTTGGCGCACCGGCTGGCCTTCGCCGAGGCGGTGCACCGTGAACTGCTGGCCCGCGGCGAGGAGTTCACCGAGGTGCTGGTCGCCGAGGGCCACCCGCTGACGGTCGCCCGGTGGGAGCTGGCCTTCATGCTGAGCATCACCCACCCGGCCTCGCTCCGGCACGCCCGGCAGAGCCTGGTGTGGGAGGGCGAGCAGGCCGGGCGGCGGATCCGGCTGGTCCGCAAGCCCGACGGGGTGGTCGGCCTCAACCCGGCGCTGAACGCGGCGGCCGGGACTTCGATGTTCGGCGTCCTGGTGCTGGCCGCCGGCAACTGCCTGGTGCTGAACGCCCCTTCGGCCGCGCCGCTCGGAGCAGCCTTCGTCTACCACGAGATCGTGGCCCCGCTACTGGCCGAGTTCGGCGCGCCGCCCGGCGTGCTCAGTGTGCTGGCCGGTCCGGCCCGGCCGCTGCTGAAGAGCTGGCTGGAGTCCCCGGACTGCGACGACGTGTTCTGGTTCGGCGCTGCGGAGAACGGCGCCAAGGTCGCCAAGTCCTGCCTGGAGTACGGCAAGAAGCCGATCCTCGAACTGTCCGGGAACGACGCGCTGGTGGTCTGGCGGGACGCCGATCTCCCACAGGCCGCCCAAGCGGCCGCCGAGCGTTACCACGCCTCCGGCCAGCTCTGCCTCTCCCCCAAGTTCGCCCTGGTCCACCCGGCGGTGGCCGAGGAGTTCACCGAGCTGCTGCACCGCCGGGTCGCCGCGCTGCGGATCGGCCCGCCGGGTGACCCCGAGGTGCTGCTCAGCCCGGTGGTCAAGCGGGCCCAGTGCCTGGAGGTGCTGGCCGACGCGGTCGAGCAGGGAGCCGAACTACTGTGCGGCGGCGAGCTGGTGGACGTCGACGACGCGCCGAGCGCCCGTGGCCCGTTCGTCCGTCCGGTGCTGCTGCGGGCCCACGGCCTGCGGGCGGCGGCCGGGATGCGGGCCGTCCGGGAGGAGACCTTCTTCCCGCTGATGTGCGTGGTCGTCCCCGACGACGCCCCGGACGAGGAGCTGCTGGACCAGCTGATCGCCTTCGTCAACGGCAACCGGTACGGACTGCGCAACTCCTTCTGGGCCAACGACCCCCGGGTGATCGAGCGCTTCACCGAAGAGGTCAGCAACGGCGGCCTGTTGAAGGTGAACGACAGCCACATCGGCACCCTGCCGGTGCTGCCCATGGTCGGTGGCACCGGCCTCACCGGCGGCGCCTTCGGCGAGGGCAATCTCGCCTACCTGCGCACCACCAGGCTGCAGGGCGTCAGCATCGCTCCCGGCTCTGCCGGCCCGGAACTCTTCGACCATCTCACGGCGGCCACCGCCCCATAGACCCTGCTTCCGGATCACCGCCCATGGTCGGTCCGGGGATCAAGTACGCCTCCACGGAAAGAGACTGCGATGTCCGTCATCAGCGAAGACAGCCTGCTCGACCAGAAGATCGACCGGTGCTTCGGGCACATCGACAAGGAAGGCCGGGGCTCGGTCGACCACGACGACCTGCTCACCCTCGGCGCCCGGCTGCTGGCCCAGTTCGGCGAGCAGCCCACCTCACCCCGGGGCACCCGGCTGATGCTGGGCATGACCGAGTTCTGGGACGCGCTGTACGCCGCCGCCGACACCGACGGTGACTCCCGGCTCAGCCTGGCGGAGTACCGGGCCGGGATGAAGGGCGCCTTCATCGCCTCGGCCGCCGGCTTCGACGCCACCTTCCGCCCGCTCACCGAGGCGATCTGCACGCTGCTCGACACCGACGGCGACGGCGAGGTGAGCGCCCAGGAGTTCTACGACTGGCAGAAGACCTTCGGCGTCAAGCCCGCCGAGAGCCAGGCCGCCTTCCAGGCCCTGGACACCGACGGCAGCGGCGCACTGAGCGTGACCGAGCTGCTGGCCGCGATGCGCGAGTACTACACCGGCCGCTCCGCCGACGCCCCGGGCAACCAGCTGTACGGCCCGCTGATCTGACCCCCCTGGGCCGGGCCGCCCCCGCCCGGGCGGCTCGGCCAATTCTGTTGACAACTCCCCTTCGCTGCCCGACAGTTCGATCACCACAGTGGGGCCGGGGCGGGGGTGCTGACGGTGGATCACGCGGGCGACTACGACTACCCGACCGACGTGGACGGGCGCGGCGTCACCGAGCTGGTGGTGCACGGCTGGGGCAGCTCGGGGCCGGCCGAGGTGCTGAACGATCCCGAGGTGCGACAGGTGGCGGGCGACGCCGCCCCCCAATTGCCGGTCGGTCTGGGTCCGGGCGCTGCTCCATCGAGACCATCCCGACGACCTCTTTCGGTTCTCCCCGGAGTGCCGACCGGCCCGGGCGGGGGCGCGGGGTTAGCTTCCTGGGCATGCCCCAGATCGAGTTGCCGACCGGCCGCCGAGCTGCCTCGGCGGTCGCGGCCGCACTGCTGACCCTGCCGTTCTCCGGGGTGGCCGCGGCCGCCCCACCGGTGGTGGAACAGGTACGGCTGACCGCCCCTCCGATGACCGCCGGGCTGGCCAGGTCCGCCTCCCTGACGGTCCGTTCGCGGGTCTGTGTGCCGGCCCGGCGGGTCGGCGTGGCGGTCCGCAGCGCGAGCGGGGCCAACCTGGATTTCCCCGGCGGTGCGCGCAACGTCCGGATCTGCTCCGGCGGCCTGACGGTCACCACCGAGGCCAGAGCGTTGCCGGCCGGAAGCTACCGGGTGTTCGGGTTCTGGCAGGACCCCGGAGGCGGCTGGCACAACCTGCCCGAGCAGACCCTGACGGTCGCCGCCTCGGGTGAGCCCACCTGGTCGGACGGCTTCGACGGGGTGACCGTCCCGCTCGGCAGCTGGGACGGCTGCGTCGGCGCCCCCGTCGTCCGGGACCGGCACTGCACCGGGCTGCCCGCCGCCCTGGACGCCAACTGGTGGGCCTATCCCCAGGGTTGGGCGGACACCAGCGGCCTCGGCAGCTACAGCCCGGCCCGCACGCTCTCGGTCGCGGACGGCCGGATGACGATCCGGCTCAGCCGCGACGACACCGGCACCTGGGTGGCGGCACCGACGCCCAAGCTGCCCGGCGCCTCCCCGGCCGGCGGCGTCAGGTACGGCCGCTTCGAGATCACCTGGCGGGCCGACCACGCGGCCGGCTTCAAGCTCGCCTGGCTGCTCTGGCCCGACTCCGAGCTCTGGTCCAGGGACGGCGAGATCGACTTCCCCGAGGGCGACCTGAACGGGAACGTCTCGGCCTTCATGCACCGCAGGGGCAGCACCTCCGACACCGACCAGGACGGCTACCCGACCGACGTCCCGATGGCCGGCGCCTGGCACACCACCGTGATCGACTGGCAGCCGGACTCGCTCTCCTTCTACCTGGACGGCACCCTGCTCGGCACCTCCACCACCGGGGTTCCCGACACCCCCATGCACTGGGTGCTCCAGTCCGAGACCTCCGCCACCGGCCCGGCCGGCGGCACCACGGCCGAGATCACCGTCGACGCCGTGCGGTACTGGAAGGCCGGCTGACCGGTGTGAGGCACGCAACAGCGGCTCCTGCTGTCGGATTCCTGTCAGGTACTGTGCACGAGTTGCCCGCCGGTCGTTGCGGGCCCCGCCGCCGGGACGCCTAATCCTGTCCGCCCGGCTGCGGTGTCGTTCGAGCTCCGAATCGGACAGGAGCGGGGGACCCAGGTAAGTCGCCGTGCCCTCGTGGCACGGCTCGGGGTGAAGCCGCTTTCCGTACCGGCGGCCGGGCTACCCACGGCCCGAACCCGACAGCTCACCTCGCAGGCGTCGTGGAGGGAACCTCTCGATGCTTTCCCGAAATGCCCGGATAGGCGCGGTCGCCACCGTCGGACTGATCGCCATACCCATGATCGTCAACGCCGAGGTCGCCAGCAGCGCGCCGCGCTCGACCCAGCAGACCAAGAACCACTGGCGCTGGCAGCCCAGCCCTACGCCGACCCCGGCCCCGACACCGACGGTCGCCCCGAGCCCGACCGCCACCGCGACACCGACGCCGACGCCGACCGCCACCGCGACGCCGACCCCCACGGCCACCCCCACGGCCGCCCCGACCGTCGCACCGACGCCGACACCGACACCGACGCCCACCGCGACGCCGACCACGGGCCCGGCTCCCACCTGGTCCGAGGACTTCACCGGCCAGTCCGTCCCGCTCGGCAGCTGGACCGGCTGCAGCTCCAGCGGCGCGATCCAGAACAGCCACTGCACCGGCCTGCCGAGCGCGGTCGACAGCAAGTGGTGGGCCTACCCGAGCGGCTGGCAGGACACCAGCAGGAACGGCGCGTACGACCCGGCCAAGACTCTCTCGATCGCCAACGGCGCACTGAACATGCACCTCAACCGGGACAGCGCGGGCACCCACGTGGCCGCGCCGGTGCCCAAGCTCCCCGGCGCGGTGGGCCCGGGCGGCGGCGTGCTGTACGGGAAGTTCGAGGTGACCTGGAAGACCACCTCGGCGGCCGGCTTCAAGACCGCCTGGCTGCTCTGGCCGGACTCCGAGACCTGGCCCCGGGACGGCGAGATCGACTTCCCCGAGGGCGACCTGAACGGGAACGTCTCGGCCTTCATGCACCGCCAGGGCGGCACCTCCGGCGGCGACCAGGACGCCTACTCGACCAACGTCCCGATGGCCGGCGGCTGGCACACCTCCACCATCGACTGGCAGCCCGGCAGCCTGACCTTCTCCCTGGACGGCAAGGTGATCGGCCACTCCACCAGCCGGGTGCCGAACACCCCGATGCACTGGGTCCTGCAGTCCGAGACCGCCCTGGACGGCACCCAGCCGGCCCAGGGTGCGAGCGCGGACATCAGCATCGACTCGCTCCGCTACTGGAAGACCACCGCCTGACCCCCGATCAGGAGAGCTCCGGGTCAGGGTGCACCGGTACCCGGTTCGCACCCACGAGCAGGTCCATCACCCGCTCATGGGTGTCACCGACCCGATCGGTCACCCTGACCCGGATCCAGACGCTCTCCACCACCGCCATCGCCTCGGCGGTGAACCAGCCCAGCATCGCCCTTCCCTGGGCGGGCAGCGGCCGCCCCGCGCCGATCAGCGAGAGCCGGAAGT
Organism: Kitasatospora sp. P5_F3; assembly: GCF_054049135.1. Classification (NCBI taxonomy): domain Bacteria; kingdom Bacillati; phylum Actinomycetota; class Actinomycetes; order Kitasatosporales; family Streptomycetaceae; genus Kitasatospora; species Kitasatospora sp. P5_F3. The sequence continues at coordinate 222,646 of NZ_JBFUMY010000001.1, forward strand.
CGTGCCCGACGACCGCTCCCCGCTCGGCAATCAGCTCGGCCGCCCGCTGCATCTCCACCCATCCGGCCTGACCCCCGGTCGGCTCGGCGAAGGTCACCAGGTAGCGCACCTCGGTGATGACTGCCACGTCCTGGGCCGCGTTCTGCAGGTGCCCCTGCCAGGCGATCCGCTCCTCGGGTGCAACGCCCGCCACCGCCCGGCCGAAGAAGCCCAGGGCCGGCCGGACGGTTCGCGCGTACTGGGCCCGGGCCAGCGCCGCGCCCGTGGTGGCCAGCGCGGCCGCCGTGGCGCTCTGCCCGTCCATCAGCTTGAGCCGCCACGGCCAGTCGTTCAGCAGTCTGGGCGGCAGGTTCTCCCGGACCGTCCCGTAGATCAGGATCACCAGCGCCAGTACCGCCAGTGCTGTGAGCAGTCGGGACAGCAGTACATTCCGTCGCACCACTCGCTGTGCCGTGTTCATCACGTCCACCCCTGAGACCAACTCTAGTGCGGGGCACCAGTGTTCGAACAGGGCGCTCAGTCAGGCGGTCCGGCCCAGGGTGGCCAGGTAGGTGCGCCAGCCGCCGTGCTCGGTGATCTCCCGGTGCACGCCACGCTCCAGTTCGCCCCGGGCCAGCAGCATCGACAGGCAGGCGGAGCCGTCCGCGAGCTCGATCACGCCGAGTTCGAGCTCGCGGGGCTCGCCGGGGAGGATGACGTCGCGCAGGTGGGCCAGGTCCACGTCGTAGAGCTCGCCCTCGATGGCGGTGTCCACGGCGGGGTCGGGCAGCAGGCCGGGGCAGACGTCGCCGATCGAGAAGAACCGGTAGCCGGGGGCGGTGCTGACCGGGCCGATCAGGGCGTCGGCGACCGAGGCGTGGAACGGGCCGCCCACCATGGCCTGGCCGTTGAAGAAGATGCGTGCCATCAGGTACTCCTCAGGAAAGCCGTACGGGCCCCCCCGCGGGGGGGGGGGCGAGAGCGCGGGCAGGGTGAGGAAGTCGACGAACTCCTCGGCCAGTGCGACCTGCTCGAAGAGCTTGGCGGCCTCGTTCCAGCGCCCACCGGCGTACGCGGCGTCGCCCGACTCGGCTCGCAGCGCGGCGAGTTCCTCGGTCACGAGCCGACGGACCAGCTCGGCGGTGGCCTTCTCGCCGGTGTCGGCCAGCACCACGTCGTTGTTGATCCACTGCCAGATCTGCGAGCGGGAGATCTCGGCGGTGGCGGCGTCCTCCATCATGTTGAAGATGCCGACCGCGCCGAGGCCGCGCAGCCAGGCCTCGATGTAGCGGACGCCGACCTGGACCGCGTTGTGCAGACCGGCCTCGGTGCAGCTGCCGCCCGCGCCCGCGATGTCGAGCAGCTGGGCGGGCGTCACCGGCTCGGCGGAGCCGGGGTTGTCCTTCTGGTTCGGCCGGTCACCGAGCACCGCGTCGAAGCAGGCGCGGGCGACCGGGACCAGGTCGGGGTGGGCGACCCAGGAGCCGTCGAAGCCGCCGGTGGCCTCGCGCTCCTTGTCGGCCTTGACCTTCTCCAGCGCGGCGGCGTTGACCTCGGGGTCGCGGCGGGACGGGATGAAGGCGGCCATGCCGCCGATCGCGTGCGCGCCGCGCTTGTGACAGGTCTGCACCAGCAGCCGGGCATAAGCGGCCATGAACGGGGAGGTCATCCCGACCGTGTTGCGGTCCGGGAGGATGTAGTGCTCGCCCGCGTCCCGGAAGTTCTTCACGATCGAGAACAGGTAGTCCCACCGGCCGGCGTTCAACCCGGCGGCGTGGTCCCGGAGTTCGTAGAGGATCTCGTCCATCTCGAACGCGGCGGTGATGGTCTCGATCAGGACCGTGGCCCGGACGGTGCCGTGCGGAATGCCCAACTTCGCCTGGGCGTGGGTGAAGACGTCGTTCCAGAGCCGGGCTTCCAGGTGGCTCTCGGTCTTCGGCAGGTAGAAGTACGGTCCTGAGTTCGGGTCCTCGGCGCCGCGCGCGATCAGCCGGGCGGCGTTGTGGAAGAAGTACAGGCCGAAGTCGAACAGACCACCGGAGACCGGGGTGCCGTCCACCATCAGGTGGCTCTCGTCCAGGTGCCAGCCACGGGGGCGGACCACCACGGTGGCCAGCTCGGCGGCGGGCTTGAGGGCGTAGGACTTGCCCGCGTCGGTGGCGAAGTCGATCCGGCCCTCGAAGGCGTAGATCAGGTTGACCTGGCCGCTGACCACGTTCTCCCAGGTGGGGGCGGTGGCGTCCTCGAAGTCGGCGAGCCAGATCTTCGCACCGGAGTTGAGGGCGTTGATCACCATCTTGCGGTCGGTCGGCCCGGTGATCTCGACCCGGCGGTCCTGCAGCGCGCGCGGCGCCTCGGCGACCTTCCAGTCCCCGGCCCGCACGGCGGCGGTCTCCGGGAGGAAGTCGAGGGTGCCGGCCGCCGCGATCTCGTCACGGCGGGTTTTCCGTCGGGCCAGGAGCTCCTGCCGGCGGCCTTCGAAGGCGCGGTGGAGACCGACCACGAAAGCGACCGCCTCGGGAGTGAGCACCTCCTCGCTGCGGGGGACGCGCGGTCCGGCGACAGTGACGACCGGAGCGGCGGGGGAAGCGCCGACGGGTCCCTGATCTGCAGCCATGGGCAGAACACTCCTTGGACAGTTGAGCCAACTAGGGAAGTTCCGGTGGGAACTTCCTCGATACCGACCCACCTACTGGCGGGTTCGGTTCTGTAAGGTGGAGACTAGTTTCCGCGATACAGAATTTCAACGCTTTGTTGAGGTAGATCGCTGGGACTCTACTCCTCCTCCGACAGCGAAGGGAACGCCGGTGGCCAGCACCTCCGCCGCAGCACCCACAGGGGCCGACCGTGCCACCGGCGGCGTGCAGTCCGTCGAGCGCGCCTTCCAACTCCTCGAAGCCCTGGCCGACTCCGGCGGGGTGGCCACCCTGAGCGAGCTGGCCGCCACCTCGGGGCTGCCGATGCCGACCATCCACCGGCTGATTCGTACCCTCGTACAGCAGGGCTATGTCCGGCAGGACACCGCCCGCCGCTACACCCTCGGTCCCCGGCTGATCCGGCTCGGCGAGACCGCGGGCCGGCTGCTCGGCAGCTGGGCCCGGCCGTACCTGGCCGAGCTGATGGAGGCCACCGGCGAGACCGCCAACCTGGCCGTCCTGGAGGGCGGCGAGGTGGTCTACGTCGGGCAGGTGCAGTCGCGCCGGTCGATGCGGATGTTCACCGAGGTCGGCCGCCGGGTGCAGCCGCACTGCACCGGTGTCGGCAAGGCCCTGCTGGCCCAGTTGGAGGAGGCCGAGGCGCGCGGCGTGCTCGGCACCCAGCCGCTCCAGTCGCACACCCCGTACACCGTCACCGACCCCACCGAGCTGTTCGCCCAGCTGGCCCAGGCCCGGGAGCGCGGCTACGTGGTGGACGACCAGGAGCAGGAGATCGGCGTCCGCTGCATCGCGGTCGCCGTCCCGGGCGCACCGACGCCCACCGCACTCTCGGTCTCCGGCCCCGAGGCTCGGATCCGCGCACTGGAGGCCCAGGCGGGCAACACCTCGCTGGTCCCGGTGATGCGGCAGATCGCGAGCCGGCTCGGCCAGGTGCTGGCGCCCTGACTCCAGGTCAGTTGATGCTGGGTCAGTCCAGCATCAGCAGCCCGACCTGGGACGCCGTCAGCTGAAACACCGTGAGCTCCGGCTCGGCACCCACCTGGGTGAAGAGCCGGGGCGCGGCGACCAGCTTCGGATTGGCCCGGACCGCTTCCAGCGCGGCCCGGTCCCGCCACAGGCTCTGCACCCGCCAGCGCCCACCGGGACCGCGCAGCAGCTCGGTCCTGATCAGCCCGTCCGGCAGCGGACCGGCCACCAACTCGCGGTACGACGTCACCAACTCGGCCTCGCGGTCCGGGCCCACCACCGCGCTGACCTCACTCAAAACCTGTCCGGACACTGTCCTCACCTCCGTACGGATCCACGCTACGCCGAATACAGTGCGTACCGGTGCGACCACGTTCGGCAGACAGGTGATGACGGTGACCAGATGGGTGATGGCGGGACTGGCCGCTGCCACGGCGCTGATGCTCGGTGCCACGACGGCGAGCGCGGTGCCCTCGAACTCCGACCTCGAGGTGGTCCGGCTGGACCCGGATCCGGCCCCGCCGGGCGGGACCACCACCGTGCACGGCTTCGTCGCCAACCTCGGCCCGCAGCGCACGGCCTCCGCTTTCACGGTGCTGATCGACCTGCCGGCCGGGTTCAGCGCCGTGGGGCCGTACTTCCCGGCGAACTGCAGATCCCTGTTCGGACAGGTGGTGAGCTGCACCTTCCCCGCCGGGCTGCCCACCCTGCGGACCGCGACCGCGCTGGTGCCGGTCCGGGTGAACGCCGACGTGCCCCACGGCACGGTGGCCGAGGGGCACGTCAGGGTGGTGAGTGTGGACGATCACAGTCCCGCGAACGACAGCACGCCGTTCACGCTGACCGTCAGCTGAGCCGCTGCGTCAGCGGTACACGCGGACGTAGTCCGAGGCGAAGCTGATCGGCGCGGTACCGGAGGGTGCCGGGTGGTACTGCCCGGCACCCACCGAGAGGTTGAGGATCAGGTAGGCCGACCAGTCCGCACCGACACCGGTGCCGTCGGAGAAGACCTTGGTCCCGTTCACGTACCAGTCAACGGAGTTGGCGCCGTAGTAGGTGCCGACGGTGACCCACTTGTCGTGGCCGATCGCGTTCGCGTCGGTGTAGTACTTCAAGCCGGACTTGACGTGGTTGGTCAGCTCCAGCAGCCCGGCGTTGTCGGGGTGGTACTCGAAGCTGTCGATCTCGCCGTTGCCGTTCTTCCAGGTCCACAGCGCGGGCCAGGCCCCGGAGCCGGCCGGCAGCTTGACCCGGGTCTCGGCGTAGTCGCCGGTCTTCACCTGGAAGCCCTGCGAGGAGTACTCGGTGGTCAGCAGCCCGGTGTCCCAGGCCTGCTTGCCGCTCTCCAGGGTGTGGCTGGACGGCTTGGCGGTGAAGGTGGCCACCCCGCCGGAGACCGAGACGCCGCTGGTGGTCAGCCAGTCCAGCTTGTTGTCGTCCGGGTTGTGGTTGCCGTAGCGGTACGCGCTGCTACGGTCGCCGACCCACTTGGAGCCCCAGGCGATCGAGCTGTCGAACTCCTCCGACCAGGTCAACGCCTTGCCGGGGATCGGCGAGGTGCTCGGGGCCGGGCTGGGGGTCGGCGTGGGGGTGGGAGTCGGCGTGGGCGTGGGAGTCGGGGTCGGGGTGGGCGTGGGGGTCGGCGTGACCGTGCTGCCGACGGTCAGCTTCTGCGAGGGCAGGTTGTGCCAGCTCCCGCCCAGGTCCTGCCAGAAGCCGAACTGGGTGTACGTCCCGGCGGGCAGCGTCCGGGCCGCGCTGGTGAAGTTCACGCCGCTCGGGCAGATCTGGACGTTGCTCGCGTTACCGGGGAAGTCGAGGTTCCGGCCGGCCGCGTCACGGACGCCGACGCCGAGCGTCTTGGCCGTGAAGCAGGCGCTGGAGTGGACGGTCAGGCCGGCCTTGGTCGCGGTGTTCGCGGCCATCGAGGTGGGGGTCAGCCGGTCCTGGGTCACCGAGGTGGCGGCCTGGGCCTGACCGGCCAGGCCGGTGGCGATCAGCGGTACGGCGACCAGGGCGGCCGCGCCGAGGCGTGCGGGGGTAAGGGCGATGCGCATGGGCAGGTCCTCTGCGACGCCTACGAGGTGAGCTGTCGGGTTCGGGCGAGAGGAATCGCCCGGCCGCGGTGGGCGCGGCTTCACCCCGAGCGGCCCCCGCACCGGAGCAGGGGGGACCGCAGACTGACCTGGTTCCCCCGCTCCTGCCCATGTTTCGGTGATCGAGTTCCCGACACCGGGTGGGCAGGACTCGGCGTCCCGGCGGCGGGGTCCGCGCAGATGCGGACAGCTCCATGCAGGCTAGGCAGGTCGTCCGTCCATCGACAACGAGACCTCGCTCACACGACGTTTAACCGGCCTCGGACCGGTCAGGCCAGCCAGGCCGTGATCTGGGTGGCGGCGGCCGGGGTCCAGCCGAGTTCGAGGTGGTTGAGGCCGGTGACCAGCTTGGTGGCGGCGACGGTCCCGATGCCGGTGGTGTCGAGGGCGCTGGCGGTGAAGACCAGGCCGTCGCTGGGCCCGCGGTTCTCGTTCAGCAGGCCGGGAAGGTCCGCGGAGCCGCCCGCCAGCAGGTAGGTGGGGACGCTCGCCGGGATGCCCGCCTGCTGCAGCGGCCTGATCAGCGAGCCCGCGTCGATGGCGGCCTGGATGCCCTGGCCGGAGGTGTAGAAGCCCTGGCCACCGTAGTAGGTGGTCCACCAGTCCTGGGCGAGCTGGTCGACACCGTACAACCCGTCCCAGCGGGCCAGGAGTTGGCGCTGACCGGGGTAGCAGTCGTAGCCGCCGGTGGGCAGCACGCCGAGGCAGGGCTGTGCGGTGTAGCTGCCGTAGCAGGTCATGTACAGGTGCGGGGACGGTGCGTTGGCGGTGCCGCCGCAGGCGGGCCAGGTGGCCAGCGAGAAGCTCCAGCCGTGGGCGTAGACGTAGTCGAGACCGCCGTGCGGGCCGCCGAGGGTGACCAGGCGGCGGACGTCACCGGCGTAGCCGCGGCCCCAGGACGGGCGGATCGAGGAGACGTAACTGCGGGCCGCCACCTCGCCCTTGCTCCAGGCCACCACGTCCGCCTGGGCCACCCCGAGCCGGTCCCGGATCAACGCCAGTGCGTCGCCCACCACTTGGGCCTGCATCAGGTTGTCGCCGTGCTTGTGGGCGAAGTTGACCGCGAAGACCCGGTGCCCGGCGGCGGCCAGCTGCTGCGCCAACCCGGTCGAAGGGCAGTTGGACGCACCGCAGTTGCCGCTCTCGGCGGGGTTGGCCCAGGCCCGGTCGGCGTTGTCGTTGGCGCCGTGCACGAGCAGCACGGCGGAACCGGTGCCGCTGTTCCAGCCGGCCGCGGAGTAGAGCAGGAAGCGGGCCGAGGAAGGGCGCTTGACGCCGCCGAAGTACGTCAGCCGGGCGCCGTCCTGGTCACCCCGGCCGTCGGTCGGGTACTGCTCGGTGCGGAAGCCGGGGGTGGAGTCGTAGTAACGCTCCACCTTGGCCCAGCCGTTGCCGGGCTGGCCGAAAGTGGCCTCCAGTTGGAGGTACGAGGGCGGTGCGGCGACCGCCGGGCCGATCCCGAGAGCGAGCGCGGCAATGGTGATCAGGACGACCAGCAGGCGTTTCATGACGACTCCAGGGGTGCGGGTCCGGCCACCGTAGGAGCGGGGGCCCGATCCCCCCATGTCACGGACACACATCCGGCACTTCCGGCACATGGCGGTCGTCCACAAGTTACCTGGATGCCAAGGGAGTTACGCGCCGGTGAAGTGTTGCCGGGGCACTTCCGCAGGGACCTGACATGCCCTCACACTGACTGCCATGCGAATCAATCTACGCGCGTTGAAGACCCGCGCCGCCTCCGTCGCTGTCGTCGGCCTGGTCACCCTGGCCCCCACCGCCGTGTTCGCCACCGACGCCTCTGCCACGGTCAGCGGCAACATCTGTTACACCGCTCTGCCGAGCCAGGGCCGGGACACCATCCGCCTGATCGACGCGGGCGGCCCGTTCCCGTACAGCCAGGACGGCATCGTCTTCCAGAACCGGGAGAGCGTGCTGCCCGCCAAGTCGCTGGGCTACTACCACGAGTACACCGTCAAGACGCCGAACGTCTCGACCCGGGGCGCCCGACGGATCGTCACCGGTGCGGTCTACCACGAGGACTACTACACCGCAGACCACTACGCGACCTTCTACAAGGTCAACTTCGGCTGCTGACCACTCCCCCACGGCCGCCCGCCCCCTCTCCCCGGGGGTCAACTCCCGGTCGGTGGCGTGCGCCGCAGTGCCCTCCCCAGGCCCTGTGCTGTCGCCGGGTGCTCTCTCCCCCACCCACCAGGCCCCGAGGAGTCCATCCGTGGACCGTAAAGCCGCACGCCACCGCCCACACCCCCGGCACCGAAATCCGCTGCTCGCCGTCCTGGCGATCGTCGCCGGGCTGGTCGCCACCCTGCTGCCGGCGATCACCGCCCAGGCCGCCACCACCGCCACCGTCTACTACAAGCCCACCGCCACCTGGGCGGCCGTCAACCTGCACTGGGCTCCCACCGGCGGCAGTTGGACCACCTCGCCCGGCACCGCGATGGACGCGGCCTGCTCCGGCTGGTTCAGCCAGACCATCGACCTGGGCTCCGCCGCCACCTGGCAGGCGACCTTCAACAACGGCTCCGGCACCTGGGACAACAACGGCGGCGCCAACTACCAACTGGGCAGCGGGATCAGCGCCGTCACCGGCGGCCAGGTCAGCACCACCGACCCGTGCGCGGCCGCCACCCCCACCTCCGCCACGGTCTTCTACTGGACCGCGAGCAAGAACTGGTCGGCGTACTACCTGCACTGGGCTGCCACCGGCGGCAGTTGGACCACCGCGCCCGGCACCCGGCTCGCCGCCGCCTGCACCGGCTGGGTCAAGCTGACCGTCGACCTGGGCACCGCCGCCACCTGGCAGGCGACCTTCAACAACGGCTCCGGCACCTGGGACAACAACGGCGGTGCCAACTACCAGTTGGGCACCGGAGCGGTCACCGTCAAGGACGGCGTGGTGGCCCACAGCGACCCGTGCGGCAGCACCACCCCGGACCCCTCTCCGACCCCCACGCCAACGCCGACCCCAACTCCCCAGCCCACCACGGCCGCCACCGTCTGGTACGCCACCAGCACGGTCGGCTGGTCCACCGTCAACCTGCACTGGGCGCCCACCGGCGGCAGCTGGACCACCAGCCCCGGCGTCGGAATGGAGCCCGCCTGCACCGGCTGGGTGAAGAAGACCGTCAGCCTGGGCAGCGCCACCACCTGGCAGGCGACCTTCAACAACGGCAACGGCGTCTGGGACAACAACAACGGCACCAACTACCAACTGGGCGGCGGCAACAGCACCGTCAAGGACAAGACCGTGACGGCGGCCGCCACCGACCCGTGCGCCGCCGTCGTTCCGGACACCACCGCGCCGACCGCCCCGACCGGCCTGGTCGCCACCGCCTCCGGCACCGGCACCGTGCTGACCTGGAACCCGGCCACCGACAACACCGGAGTGACGGGCTACCAGATCACCCGTACCGGCGGCACCAAGGGCAGCTCGGTCGTCGACACCGGCTCCACGGTGTACTCGCAGAGCGGTCTGGAGGCGACCACCGCCTACTGCTGGACCGTCAGGGCCCGGGACGCGGCGGGCAACCTCTCCGCCGCCTCGGCCGAGTCCTGCGCCACCACCGGCACGGCCGAGCCCGCCCCGGCGGGCGGTACGCCGCTGGGCGGCGACCCGCGCAAGGACCCGATCTACTTCGTGCTCACCGCCCGTTTCAACGACGGTGACAGCAGCAACAACCGGGGCGGCAGCCAGGACGTGAAGTCCGGCAACGCGGCCAACAACGACCCGATGTTCCGGGGCGACTTCAAGGGCCTGGTGCAGAAGCTCGACTACGTCAAGGGCCTCGGCTTCTCGGCGATCTGGATCACCCCGGTGGTGCTCAACCGCTCCGACTACGACTTCCACGGCTACCACGGGTACGACTTCTACAAGGTCGACCCACGCCTCGAGTCGGCCGGCGCCTCGTACCAGGACCTGATCAACGCGGCGCACGCCAAGGGCATCAAGATCTACCAGGACGTGGTCTACAACCACAGCTCCCGCTGGGGCGCAAAGGGCCTGTTCACCCCGACCGTCTACGGCGTCCGGGACACCCAGTGGAGCTGGTACTACGACGCCCCGAACGCGGGCTTCGAGTACGACGGCCTCACCGTCGACCCGGTCTCCGGCAAGTCGTACTACAACGGCGACCTCTGGTCGACCGCCGAGCCGAGCGGCAACACCTGCCTCAACTGGGGGAAGCCGACCGGTGCGAAGAGCCCCGAGGGCTACACCATCTACAACTGCCAGTGGCCCGGTGCCACCACCGGTATGTTCCCCAAGGCGCTCTACCACCAGTGCTGGATCGGCAACTGGGAGGGCGAGGACTCCCGTTCCTGCTGGCTGCACGAGGACCTGGCCGACTTCAACACCGAGAGCCCGGTGGTCCAGCAGTACCTGATCGGCGCGTACAACAAGTACATCGACATGGGCGTGGACGGCTTCCGGATCGACACCGCCGTGCACATCCCCCGGGTCACCTGGAACCGCCGTTTCCTGCCCGCGATCTACGAGGAGGTCAGCCGGAAGTTCGGCACCGCGAAGGCGGCGGACTTCTTCGTCTTCGGTGAGGTCGGCGCCTTCGTCAACGACCGGTGGAACCGAGGGTCCGTCAACCACTCCGCCCAGTTCTTCACCTGGAAGGAGCGCCGGGAGTACACCTCCGACGACGTGCAGGCCGCACTCGACCAGTTCAATTACGAGAACACCATGGGCACCGGCAACCAGCCCGTCTCCAACAACGCCTTCCTGAACGGGAACGCCTACCACGCCCCGGACAAGAGCCAGTTCAGCGGCATGAACATCATCGACATGCGCATGCACATGAACTTCGGTGACGCCTCGAACGCCTTCAACAACGGCAAGGACTCCGACGACTCCACCAACGACCCGACGTACAACGTGGTCTACGTGGACAGCCACGACTTCGGCCCGAACAAGTCCAGCACCCGGTACGCCGGAGGCACCGACGCCTGGGCCGAGAACATGGCGCTGATGTGGACCTTCCGGGGCATCCCGACGCTGTACTACGGCTCGGAGATCGAGTTCCAGGCCGGAAAGCAGATCGACTGCGGCCCGACCTGCCCGCTGGCCGGCACCGGCCGCGCGTACTACGGCGACAAGGTGGCCGGTGAGGTGACGGCCGGTGACTTCTCGGTGGTCTCCTCGGCCTCCGGCGCGGTCGCGACCACGCTCCAGCAGCCGCTGGTCAAGCAGCTCCAGCGGCTGAACCAGATCCGCCGCGCCGTCCCGGCGCTCCAGCTCGGCCAGTACTCCACCCAGGGGGTGAGCGGCGACATGGCCTTCAAGCGCCGCTACACGGCGGGCGGCGTGGACAGCTTCGCGCTGGTCGCGGTCACCAACGCGGCCAGCTACACCGGGATTCCGAACGGCACCTACAAGGACGCCGTCACCGGTGACGTGAAGGTGGTATCCAACGGCACCCTCTCGGTGGCCGCCGCGGGCAAGGGCAACCTGCGGGTCTACGTCCTCGACCTCGGCGGCAGCAACGCCGCCCCGGGCAAGGTCGGCACGGACGGCCCGTACCTGAAGTAAGCCGGTCAACGGACGGACGGTCCGATAGGTTGGGTGGGTGCGGTCACGGCGACCGCACCCACCTGTCGCTCCGCCCAGACGAGGACTGCCCGAGATGACCGCGCCCCTGCCAGCCTTCGCCGGCCACACCTACCTGTTCCAGGTCGACAACGGCGCGGCCTTCCGCAACACCTACTCGGCGGACGGCCTCCGGCTGCGCTGGGACGGCCTCGGCGAATCGGCCGGGCAGTGGGAGGACGTCCCGCTGCACGTGGCCCAGGTCGCCCCGCACATCTACTTCGTCAGCTGGACGGAGAAGAGCGGAATCACCGTCAGCCATGTGATGGACCTGACCGCGATGACCGTCCGCGCCTTCTGGACGTACGAGGGCGAGGGCGGCCGGGTCGGCGAGCTGCACACCGGCACGCTGAAGGCGGAGGCCTGACCCGCCCCCGGCCGGATCACTCGAAGGCGGCCGCCGCCTCCCGCAGGGCCGCCGCCACCGTCTCCGGATCGTACGGAGCGGGCTCGCCCGGTACGTACGTCACCGCGCGCAGGCCGCCGGTGTAGCGGAAGCTCCGGTGCCGCTCGTACACCGGCCAGGAGACCGGGGACTTGCGGTCGACCCCGACGCTGATGCCCTGGAACGGTGCCATCCCGATCAGTTGGTGCACCGGGCCGAGCCGCCCGGTCACCGCGCCGTCGACCAGCAGCTCGAACTCCCACTTCAGGTCGGCCACCGCCGTGGCCCGCAGCCCGACCGCCCGGACGCCCGGTGCCAGCGGCCCGCCGTCCGCCTCGAACAGCTCGCCGTACTGGTTGTAGGCGAACCGGAGCCGCCCGTCCTCGACGTAGAGGCTGTAGCCGCCGCCCTGGTCGCCGTGCGAGACCAGCACACCCTGGTCCGCCGCGCCGTGCTCGGCCAGATCCACCAGGACGTCGAAGGAGCGGAACGAGATCAGCCGGGAGGAGCGGTAGCGCTCCAGCTCCGGCGTACCGGCGAGCAGGGTGAGCGGCGCGCGCAGCCGGGCGTCCTCGGGGTGGCGCAGGGCCAGCGCACCGGAGTGGTCGGCCAGCGGGAAGACCCCGTTCCGCCAGGCGGCGTCCTCCCAGGCCTCGGCCAACTCCTTGACCACCTCCGGGAATTCGGCCGCGACATCGTCGATCTCGGTCGGGTCGGTGCGCAGGTCGTACAGCGCCCACTCGCCATCGTCGTACGGGGTGCCGGGGCGGTGCAGGGTGACCAGCTTCCAGCCGTTGCGGTAGTAGCTGCGGTTGCCGGTCATCTCGCAGTACTGCTCGGCGTGCGTGGACTCCGCCTCCGGCGCCCGCAGCACCGAGGCGAAGCTGACGCCGTCCAGCTCCTGGACGGGCTGCCGCGCACGCTCCACCGGCCGTTCCAGGCCCGCCAGTTCGAGCAGGGTGGGCAGGATGTCGGTGACGTACTGGTACTGCCCGCGCACCCCGGAGTCGCCCTCGGCACGCGGCAGTCCGGCCGGCCAGGAGAGCACGAAGGGGACCCGCACCCCGCCCGCGTAGGTCTGGCCCTTGTAGAGCCGGAACGGGGTGTTCGAGGCCATCCCCCAGCCGCGCGGGTAGTGCACCAGGCTCTGCGGGCCGCCGATCAGGTCGATCTCGCGCTCGACGTCCGGATTCCAGTCGGCGGGGAGCCTGGGGTGGTGGACGAAGCGACTGAAGTAGCTGCGGGTGCCCTCCGCGCCGCCCTCGCCGGTGCCGCCGTTGTCGGAGGTGAACAGGATGATGGTGTTGTCGAGTTCGCCGAGCGCGGCCAGGGTGTCGGTGAGCCGCCCGAGGTTCTGGTCGACGTTGTCGACCATCGCCGCGTAGACCTCCATGTAGCGGGCGTACAACTTCCGTTCCACCTCGGAGAGTTCGGCCCAGGGGCGGACGTCGTGCCCGGCCTCGCCGTTGCGCTCGGGCAGCCGGGTGCCGGGCGGGAAGTGCCCGGCGGCCAGCTGGCGGGCGAAGCGGGCGGCGCGCAGCTCGTCCCAGCCCTGGTCGTAGCGGCCCCGGTGCCTGGCCAGGTCCTCGGGCTTGGCCTGGAGCGGGCCGTGCACGGCGTTGTGGGCCAGGTAGAGGAAGAACGGCTTCTCGGCGTCGTGCGCGCGCAGCGACTTGACCATCGCGATTGCCTGGTCGGTGATGTCGTCGGTGTAGTAGTAGTCGTCGGGCAGCTCGTCGATGTCCAGCGGGCTGTTGTCCCGGACCAGTTGGTGCGGGTGGAACAGGCTGGTCAGGCCCTCCAGCACGCCGTAGTACTGGTCGAAGCCCTTCTGCAGCGGCCAGTTGGCCCGGTTGTCGGCGGCGTTCGAGGCGGAGTCCCGGGTCAGGTGCCACTTGCCGACGGCGTAGGTGGCGTAGCCGCTGTCGTGCAGCAGCTCGGCCAGGGTCGGGATGTCCCCGGCCACCTCCATCCCGTAGCCGGGGAAGCCGGGGTCAGCGTTGGCCACGAAGGAGTAGCCCACCCGGTGCGGGTTGAGGCCGGTGAGCAGAGCGGCCCGGGCCGGGGAGCAGAGCGGCATGGTGTGGTAGTTGGCCAGCCGGACACCGTTGTCCGCCAGCCGGTCCAGGGTCGGGGTGGGGATCTCCGAGCCGAACGGGCCGATGTCGCTGTAGCCCATGTCGTCGATCAGCACCACCACGACGTTGGGCGCGCCGGTCCGGGCCCGGTCACGGGCGGGCCAGGCGGCCGCCGAGTCGCGGAAGGTGCGGCCGACGGTGCCGGGGAAGCCGGCGTAGGGGTCGCGGCGGGGGCTGGTCATACGGGGCTCCGGTGGTTCAGTTGCGGTACGGCGGCCAGCAGTTCGGCCGTGTAGGGGTCCTGCGGGTCGGTGACGACCTGGTCGGCGGGGCCGGTCTCGACGATCCGCCCCCGGTGCATGACGGCGATCCGGTGGCTGACCTGGCGCACCACGGCCAGGTCGTGGGCGATGAACAGGATCGCCAGCCCGAGCTCCCGTTGCAGGCCGGAGAGCAGGTCGAGCACCTGGGCCTGGACCGAGACGTCCAGGGCGGAGACCGGCTCGTCGCAGATCAGCACGCTCGGCCGGGGCGCCAACGCCCGGGCGATGCCGATCCGTTGGCGCTGACCACCGGAGAAGGCGCGCGGGTGCCGGGCGGCCGCATCCGGCTCCAGGCCGACCTGGGCGAGCAGTTCGCCCACCCGCTCGGCCCGCTCGGCGGCGTCGCCGAGGCGGTGCGCGATCAGCGGTTCGGCCAGGATCTGACCGACCGTCATCCGGGGGTTGAGTGAGGAGTACGGGTCCTGGAAGACCAGCTGGATCTCCCGCCGGGCGGCCCGGGACCGGGTCAGCGGCTCGCCCCGGTACCGGATCTCGCCCGCCGAGGGAGCGTGCGCCTGGACCAGCGCACGCGCCAGCGTGGACTTCCCGGAGCCGGACTCGCCGACCAGCCCGAGGGTCTCCCCCGGGTGCAGTACCAGGTCGACACCGCCCAGCGCGGTGACCGGGCGGCGGCGCGGGCCGTAGGCCTTGGCCAGGCCGGTGACGGTGAGCAGCGGTTCCGGGCCCGGGGTGGAGTTGGCGGCGGCCGTGGAGGGCTCGGCCAGTCGGGGCACGGCGGCCAGCAGCCGCTTGGTGTAGGGGTGTTCGGGCCGGTCCAGGACGTCCTCGGTGCGGCCGTGCTCGACCACCTGGCCCTGGTGCATCACCAGCACCCGGCGGCAGGTCCGGGCGATCACCCCGAGGTCGTGGCTGATCAACACCAGGGCGGTGCCGCGCTCGCGGTTGATCCGCTCCAGCAGCCGGAGGATCTGCTGCTGGACGGTCGGGTCGAGCGCGGTGGTGGGTTCGTCGGCGACCAGCACCTCCGGATCCCCGGCCAGTGCCAGCGCGATCATGATGCGCTGACGCTGGCCGCCGGAGAACTGGTGCGGGTGGTCGCGCAGCCGCCGGGCGGCATCAGGAATACCCACCAGATCGAGCAACTCGACGGCGCGGGAGCCACGTTCGGCCTTGTTCGCGGTGCCGTGCGCCCGCAGGGCCTCGTCCAGCTGACGCCCGACGGTGAGCACCGGGTTGAGCGAGGACATCGGGTCCTGGAAGATCATCGCGATCCGGCGGCCCCGGACCTGGCGCAGCGCCGGCTCCGGCAGTGCGGCCAGGTCCTGGCCGTCCAGCTCGACCGAGCCGCCGGAGATCCGGCCCCCGGCGGGCAGCATCCGCAGCAGCGCGAGCGCGGTGGTGGACTTGCCGGAGCCGGACTCACCGACGATCCCCAGCGTCTCCCCCGCCGCCAGCTCGAAGCCGACCCCGGCCACTGCCTCGACCCCGTCGAACTCGACCTTGAGGTCCCGTACTCGGAGCACCGCACTCATCGGCGGATCCCTTCGTTCAGTGCCTCGGCGATCAGCGTCAGGCCGAGCACCAGGGCGGTCACCACCAGCAGCGGGGCGGCGGCGTAGCCGGGATGGGTGGAGAGGTAGGCCATCGACTGGCTGAGGATGCCGCCGAGCGAGGGCTCCGGGGGGCGGACGCCGACGCCGAGGAAGCTCATCGCACCCTCGATGAAGACGGCCAGCGAGAAGGCGATCGCGCCCTGCACGATCAGCGGGTCGACGGCGTTCGGGAGCACGTGCCGCAGCAGCACCCGGGCTCGGGAGGCGCCGCCGACCCGGGCCGCCAGGGCGTACTCGCGCTCGCGCTGGACCAGGATGCCGGCCCGCAACTGGCGCCCGAAGCCGGGGATCTCGGCCAGCGCGATGACGATCACCACCGGCCAGCGGCCGGGGCCGAGCACCGCCGTGACGGCGAGCGCCAGGATCAGGCCGGGGAAGGCCAGCAGCAGGTCGAAGATCCGCTGTACGGCCACGTCGGCCCAGCGCGAGGTGGCCGCGAGCAGCGCCAGCGCGCAGCCCAGCACCGCACCCACCGGCACGGCGGTGACGCTGATCAGCAGGTCGGTACGGATGCCGTGCAGGACCCGGCTGAACAGGTCCCGGCCGAGGTCGTCGGTGCCGAACGGATGGGCACCGCTCGGCCCGGCCAGGGCCAGCCCGCTCTGGGCCAGCGGGTCGGCGTCGGTGAGCAGCGGGGCGAGCAGCCCGGCCAGCACCACCACGCCCACCAGCAGGAGCCCGGCGGTACCCCGGAGGGTGTGCAGACCGGCCGGGAGGAGACGGCGTCGGCGCAGGCCGACAGCGAGGGTGGTCATGGTCACTCCCACCTGATCCGGGGGTCCAGCCAGGTGTACACCAGGTCGGTGACCAGCTGGACCACGACGTAGACGGCGACGAGCAGCAGGAGCAGGTCCTGCACCACCGGGTAGTCCCGGCGCAGCACGCCCTGCTCGGCCAGTTGGCCGAGGCCGGGCCAGGCGAAGATGGCCTCCACCAGCACGGCCCCGCCGAGGAGTTGGCCGACCTGCAGGCCGAGCACGGTGACCGCGGGCGGCAGCGCGTTGGGCAGCGCGTGCCGCAGCACGATCCGGCGCCGGGAGACGCCGAGCGCGGTCGCGGTGCGGACGTAGTCCTCGGCCAGTGCGCGTTCCAGACCGTCCTTGAGGTAGCGGCCGAGGATCGCGGCGCTGGGCAGCGCCAGGCAGAGGGCGGGCAGCAACAGGTACTGCACGCCCAGGTCCGGCTGGTCGAGGATCGACTCGTGCCCGCCGGCGGGCAGCAGGCCGAGCGTCACCGCGAAGACAAGCACCAGCACCACGCCGGTGACGAACGGCGGGATCGCCAGCACCGTGGTGGTCAGCGCCCGGACGGCGACCGCCACCGGGCCGCGTCGCACGGTCGCGCCGAGCACCCCGAGCGGCAGGCCCAGCAGGATCACCAACAGCAGCGCGCCGACGGTGAGTTCGATGGTGGCGCCGAGGCTGTCGCCGATCAGGTCGGCCACCTCGCCGCCGATCGCGTAGCTCGGGCCGAGCCGGCCGGTGGCCAGGTCGCCGAGCCAGCCGAGGTACTGACCGAGCAGTGGCCGGTCCAGTCCGAGCCGGGCCCGGATGGCCGCGACCGCCTCGGGCCCGGCGTCCGGACCGGCCAGGCTGGTGGCCGGGTCGCCCGGTATCAGCCGGAGGATCAGGAAGATCAGGAAGGAGGCGGCCAATAGCACCAGCAGCCCGGAGGGCAGCCGCCTGAGCAGGAAGGTACGCATCCGTCAGACCGTCAGGTAGGCGTCGTCGAGGTTGAGGTAGTTGAACTTGTTGAGGGTCGCGCCGTGCACCTTGGTCCCGGCCACCTCGATCTGGCCGCCGATCGCGAGGTCGATCACGAACGCCTCGTCCAGCAGCGTGTCGGTGACCTGCTGGTAGAGCGCCTTGGCCTCGGCACTGTCGCTGTCCGGGCGCTTCCAGGCGCGCTGGACGATGTCGGTGTAGGCCGGCGAGGAGAAGTGCGAGCTGTTCTTCGCCTCGTTGAACGGGTAGGCGCTGACCGCCAGGGTGGCCGGGTGCAGTTGGGCGAAGCCGTGGCTGAGCGTCCAGAGCGCCGGCATGGTCTGCGAGATGAGCTGCTTCTGCATGGTCGGCGAGTCGGTCGGCTGCAGCTCGGTCTCGATCCCGACCTGCTTCAGGTCGTGCTGGAGGATCTGCGCGATCGCGGTGCCGTCCGGGGTGTTGGAGTGGGCGAACGGCAGGGTGAGACCGGAGACGCCGGCCTCCTTGAGCAACTCCCGTGCCTTGGCCGGGTCGTGGCGGTAGTGGGTGGCGTTGGCGTCGGTGTACGCGGGCGAGGACTTCGGCCACGGCGCGGCGGAGGGCAGGCCGTAGCCGCCGAGCGCCTGCTGCACCAGCCGCTCCCGGTCGACCGCCCAGGAGATCGCCTGCCGGACCCGCTTGTCCTTGACCTGCTCGGCGCTGACGTTGACGCCGATGTAGTAGGCGCCGGAGCCGGTGTCGTACGGGCGGAGCTGGAACTGCCCGCTTCCCTTCAGCCCGGCCAGGTCCTTGCCGGGCACGTGGTAGGAGAGGTGGCTCTGACCGGTCTTCAGCGAGGAGACCAGCGAGTCGGCCTGCGGGATCACCCGGATCTCCACGCCGTCCAGGTAGGGGCGGCCCGGGTTCCAGTACTTCTCGTTCCGGGTGAAGGTGATCGAGGAGCCCGGGGTGCGCTTGCCGTACCGGAACGGCCCGGTGCCGATCAGCTGCTTTCCCGCGACCGCGTCCTCGACGGTGGCCGAGTCCGTGATGATCATGAACTCGAAGAGGTCGAACAGGTTGCTGACCGGGTGCGCCAGCTCCAGCGTCAGCTCGTGGTCGCCGTTCTTCCGGAACTCCGTGACGGTGGCCGCGGTCGACCGCAACTGGGCGGACCGGACCGGGTTCTGGAGGTTCTTCACCGCGAAGATCACGTCGTCCGCGGTGAACCTGCGGCCGTCGTGGAACAGCACGTCGTCCCGGAGCTTGAAGGTGATGCTGCGGCCGTCGGCCGCCAACTGCCAGGAGGTGGCCAGCTCCGGCTGCGGGCGGAGCTGGTCGTCGTACCTGGTCAGGGTGTTGAAGACCAGCCGCTGGACCAAGGTGTTGGCACTCTGCGCGAACAGCAGGCTCGGCGTGTAGTCGATGGTGGTGGCCAGGCTGAGCGTGCCGCCCCGGCGCGGGCCCGCCGACGCGGCGGCACCGTCACCGCTCTCGGCCGCCGAGCGGCAGGCCGCCAGGCTGAGCAGGCCGGCCGCGGCGACGGAGCCGCGCAGGAGGGAGCGGCGGGAGAGCGAGGTCATGGTGCTTCCTTCGGAGGGGAGGTGCCCGGTTTGTTTCGGAGCGAAAGTAACGAGGGGATGCGACGGCCGGCCCGGCGGCGGGGAGAGCGGACGACGGAGCGTCAGGAGGAGGAGCAGCGGCAGCGACAGGAGGGGGACGCGGCACGGCACATGGCGGTCATCGCCCCTCCTTCGAATCGTCAGCTGCGGCTGGTGCCGTGCCCTGCCGGGCACGGCACCAGGTCCTGGGCACATCGTGGTGACCGGGAGCCGCCCTGTCAAACACCATCTCGCCTGCTGGGAGCGGGCATTGCAAGAATGTTGCGCGGCATTGCGGCCGATGACGATCCACCGCCCGGGGTTGTCCCGACCTGCCCTCGCTACTAACTTTCACCATGAAATTAACCAGCCCGGCGCCTGCCGCCGGACCCTGCGCCACCCGATCGGAGCGCCACCCGATGACGCCCTCCTCCACCCGCGCGGTGCCTGCGGAAGCCGCCCGTCGCAACGCCGCGACCGTGGTCAGGACCGTCCTCGCGCACGGCCCGCTCCCCCGGCTGCGGATCGCCGAACTCACCGGGATCTCCGCCGGCACCGTCTCCCGCCTGACCGCCCGGCTGGCCGCCGCCGGCCAGCTGGTCGAGCTGCCCGCCGTACCCGGACCGACCGAGACCGGCCGCCCCCGGGTGCCGCTCGACCTGCCGCTGGCCACCACCGCCGTGGCCGGGGTGCACATCGGCCTGCTGCGCACCACCCTCGGCCTGGTCGACCTGCGCGGCGAGGTGCTGGCTCAGCTGGTGCTCCCCCGCGGCTCGACCGAACCCGACCACGTGGTCGCCGAACTGACTGACGCGATCAGTACTTTGACGACTGCTCAGCCGACCCGCCGACTGCTCGGCGTCGGGGTCAGCACCGGTGGCTGGGTGGACACCGAGGCGGGCACCGTGGTCGAGCACGGCCCGCTCGGCTGGCGGGACGTACCGCTGCAGGCGCAGCTGGCTGCCCGGCTGGACCCACCGGTCCGGCTGGACGGCCTGGTCCGGGCCCTCGCCCTGGCGGAGGGCTGGTACGGGGCGGGGCAGCGGGCCGACAGCCTGCTGGAACTGTTCGTCGGCAACGTGGTCGGCGCCGCCTTCACGGTGGCCCGGCAGATCCACCACGGCCCGCGGTCCGCCGCCGGGGGCATCACCCACCTGCGGCTGTCCGGGCTGCGCGGGGCACCCTGCGACTGCGGCCACCACGACTGCCTGCAGGCCACGCTGACGGACCACTCGGTGCTCCGACTCGCCGTGCAGCAGGGCCTGCTGAGCCCCGACGACCCGTACGAGGAGCTGGTCCGGCGGGCCCAGAACGGCGAGCCCGGGGCTGTGCTGCTGCTCCGTACCCGGGCCCGCTGGATCGGACGCGCCGTGGCCACCCTGCTCGACCTGGTGAACCCCGAACTGGTGGTGCTGGCGGGCGGTCCGCTGCTCACTCCCGAATACCTGCCCGACACCCGCGCCGAGTTGGTGCGGCACAGCGCCCTCGGCCCGGCCGCCGCCGCCCGGCTGGTCCCGTCCGGGCTGGGCGAGCACTCCCTGGTGCTCTCCGCCGCCGCCGTCTTCCTGGACGCCTGGTTCTCGGACCCGCTGGCCCACTCCGGCGGCGGTGGTTCCCGGTGATCGCCGTCGAGTTGGCCACCGCCCGGGTCTCCGGGCGGACCCGGTGGGACGTGGTGCGGCTACGGGACTCGGACGGCGCGGTCGGTCTCGGCGAGTACTCCGACGCCGGGGCCGGGGCGGCCCGGCTCTGGCCCGGCGTGGCGGCCCGGCTCGCGGACGGGGTGGAAATCGGCGTGGTACTGGCCGAGTTGGACCTGCTGGCGACCGGAGCCGACCGGTTCACCGTGCTGACCGTCCGGGGCGGCCTCGAGCAGGCCGCCACCGATCTGGCCGCGCGCCGGGCCGGGCAGCCGCTCTGGCGGTGGCTGGGCGGCGCGGCGGCCCGGCCGGTGCACCGGTACGCCAACCTCAACCGGGCGCTGCGGCACCGTACGCCCGAGGAGTTCGGCGAGGTCGCGGCGGCCGCCATGACCGCCGGGTACACCGCGCTCAAGTGCGCACCGTTCGACGGGCTGGCGCCCGGGGAGCGGCTGCGCGGCGGCCTGGACCGGGCCAGGGCCGTCCGGTCGGCGGCGCCCGGGGCGGAGCTGATGGTGGACGCCCACGGGCTGCTGACGGTGGACCAGGTGCTCGCCGTCGCCGGTGAGCTGGCCGAGCTCGGGCTGCGCTGGCTGGAGGACGCCGTGCCGCTGGACGACCCGGTCGGGCTGGCCGCCGTGCACGCGGCGGGGATCGCGCCGCTGGCGGGCGGGGAGTTCGCCGCCGAGCCCGAGCAGGTGCGACCCGCCCTGCGCAGTGGCCGGCTCGGCTGGCTGCTCCCGGACGTCAAGCACGCCGGGGGCCCGGCCGCCGCGCGGCGGCTCGCCGAGGAGGCCCTCGCGGCGGGCGTCGGGGTGTCGCTGCACAGCCCCTCGGGGCCGGTGGCGACCGCGGCCGGACTGCACCTGGCCGCCGCCCTGGGCCCTTCGGTGGAGACCGAGTTCGCCTTCGGCGAGGCCGACTGGCGCCCACAGTCGGTGCGCCCCGCCGAGCGCCCGGACGGCCCCTGGCTCACTCCTCCCGAGGGCCCGGGTCTCGGTCTGGATCTCGATCCCGCCCACTGGACGATCACTTCACCGACTCCCGCCGCCAGCAGAGACCTCGACCGGAGCAGACGATGAACCAGCCGCACCCCCTCGCCGACCGGGTCGCGATCGTCACCGGCGCCGCCCAGGGCATCGGTGCCGCCGTCGCCGCCGAGCTCGCGGCCCGTGGCGCCCGCGTCGTCGCGGTGGACCTGGCGCCCGTCCGGGCGGCGGCCGCGATCACGCCGGTACGCGGCGACGTCACCGACCCGGCCACCGTCCGGGCCGCGTTGGCCGCCGCCGAAGGTCTCGGCGGGCCTGCCACCGTCCTGGTCCAGGCTGCCTTCGCGGGCACCCCCGTCCCGCTGGACGAACTGGCCGACGACGCCTGGGACGCCATGCTCGGCACCGTCCTGACCGCCGCGCGCCGCTTCGACACCGCCTTCGTCCACGCCCTGCCGGACGGCACCCCCGCCTCGATCGTGCACCTCGCCTCGCCGCACGCCCTGGGCGCGGTCCCCGGCTTCGCCGCGTACGCCGCCGCCAAGGCGGGCCTGCTCGCGCTGACCCGGGCGGCGGCGGTCGAGTGGGGGCGGCGCGGCGTCCGCTGCAACGCGGTGGCACCCGGCTTCGTCCCGGTCGAACGCAACCGCCACGTCTGGACCGACCCGGAACTGAGCGCGGCGATGCTGCGGGCCGCGCCGCTCGGCCGGTTCGGCACCGTCGCCGAAGTCGCCCGCGCGGTGGCCTTCCTGGCGGGTGACGAGGCGTCGTTCGTCAACGGCACCTGCCTCGCCGTGGACGGCGGCATGACCGCCATGCTCCCCGAAGCGCTGCTGCGCTGAGGGTTTTCCCATCGAAGGAGAGACCCATGTCCGGTACCCAGGAGGGCGAATGTCCCTGCCCCGCACCGTGCGGCTGCTCACCGCCGCTGTCGCCGCCGCACTCCCGCTGACCCTGGCGGCCCCGGTGGCCGCAGCGCCCGCCACCAGCTATGTCGACTGCTCGGCCGCGACCAACGGGACCGGCAGCCAGGCAGCGCCGTACAACACCCTCACGGCCGTCAACTCCCTTGCCCTGGAGCCCGGTAGCGCGATCCGCCTGAAGCGCGGCAGCACCTGCCTGGGCACCCTGGCCCCGGTCGGCTCCGGCACCGCGGCCGCGCCGATCACCATCGACGCGTACGGCGCCGGGGCACTCCCTGCGGTGAACGCCAACGGCGCCGCCCAGGCCGTCCTGCTCGCCGACCAGGCGTACGTCGAGCTCCGCAATCTCGACCTCAGCGCGCCGGGCGACAACACCACCACCCGGCGCGGCGTGTACGTCCGGGCCGCCGACGCGGGCACCCTGCCCGGGATCGTGCTCCAGGGGTTGGACATCCACGACGTGCGCGGCAAGCTGCCCGCCGTCACCGGGGCGGGCGCCGGCACCGGCAAGTACGCGGACGCCTCCGGCGGCATCGTGATCGAGGCCCAGGGCTCCAGCACGCCAACGTCCTTCGCGGGACTGCAAGTTCTGGACAACCGGATCCACGCCGTCGACCGCCAGGGCATCTACACCTGGTCCAACTGGTGCCGCAACACCCGGCTGGCCGCGTTCTGGAACAGCCTCTGCTCCGCCGCCTGGGCTCCCTCCACCGACCTGGTGATCCGGGGCAACCGGCTGTGGGACATCGGCGGTGACGGGATCGCCCCGATGACCGGACAGCACACCCTGGTCGAGCGCAACCTGCTCCAGGGCTTCAACGTCCGCTCCGGATCCCCCAACGCCGGGATGTGGACGGCGAATTCGGTCGACGTCACGTTCCAGTACAACGACACCTCCGGCGGCCGCACCACCAGCGACGGCATGGCCTACGACGTGGACCACTCCACGGACGGCGTGCTGTTCCAGTACAACTACTCGCACGACAACGAGGGCGGCTTCTTCCTGCTCTGCCCGTACAACACCCCGACCAGCAACTTCACCATCCGGTACAACGTCTCGGTGAACGACCGGGCCCGCGGCTTCCAGATCTGCCCCGGCGCGCTGAAGAACGGTCAGATCCACAACAACACCATCTACCTGGCCGACGGCATCAGCCAACAGATCGTCACCGAGGGGACCACCGCCACGCTGGACGTCAGGTTCACCGACAACATCGTGGCCAGACACGGCAGTTCGGGCACCGTGGGCTGGACGCTCAGCGACCCGGCGTTCAAGATCGACCGCAATGTGCTCTACGCCGTGCCGACCCCGGCCGGCGCGACCAACACCCTCACCGGTGCCCCGCTGCTCTCCGGCCGCGAGCTCGCCGACCCGTGGGGCTACCGCCTCGCGGCCGGCTCCTCGGCGCTCGGCACCGGCACGGCGGTGGCCGGCAACGGCGGCCTGGACTGGTTCGGCAACCCCGTCCCGGCCACCGGAGCCGTCAACATCGGTGCGTACCAGGGCCCGGCGGTCACCGCGCCGAGCCTGGCCGACACGTTCAACACCGCCACCGCCGGTACGGCGCCCGCCGGCTGGACCGTCACCGGACCGGCCGCCGGGGCCCTGGTCGGCGCCGACCCGTCCGGCGGCTACGGCTCGGCCCTGCTGCTGACCCGGCAGAGCTCGGCCGAGGTCACCGCCGCCCGGTCCTTCGCCGCCGCCACCGGGGAGACCCGGGTGGACCTCCGGATACGGGCCGGGCAGACCACCGCGCCGCTCGGCGTGCACCTGCTGGACGCGGCCGGGGCCCCGGCCGCGCAGTTCAGCCTGGCGGCGAACGGCAGCGCGGCCTTCACCGACAACGGCAGCTGGGCCGACGCCCAGCTCGCCTACCCGCCGGGCGTCTGGCTGCGGGTGACGCTGCTCCTGCATCCGGCCGCCGGGACCTACGACGTCCTGCTGGACGACGTGAAGCTGGCCACCGCCCGGCTGACCTCCGGTGCGGGCGCGGCGAGCCAACTCCGGCTCCGGGTCCAACCCGGTTCCACCGCCGCCACGTTCGCCGTGGACGACCCGCTGGTCCAGCCGCTCGGCTGACCGTCCCGGCAGCTGGCGCCCGGGCCGACGGTCGGTCAGGGCGCCAGGTGCTGGGAGAGAAACTCCAGCGCGGGCGGCAGCAGCCTGGTCCAGGTCTGGAAGTTGTGGCCGCCGGTGGGCACCGAGGCGGTGGCAACGGTCATCGGCGGGCGGACCGCCGCCTCGAAGGCGTCGGTGTCGCGCTGGTAGTCGCCGTCCCCCTCCCGACTGCCGGCCAGCATCACCGCGACCGCGGGCCCCGGGAGCGACTTCAGCCGCCACATCAGGTCGGCCTCGTTCCGGCGCTGCTCGCTGCCCTTGAACAGGTCACCGGTGGAGACGTCCTCGGCGGCCCGGTAGTAGCCCGAGATGGAGACCCCCACCGGGAAGACCTCGGGGTGGCGCATGGTCAGCTTGAGCGCGCAGTACCCGCCGGTCGAGTTGCCCACCATGCCCCAGGCCTTCGGGCCGGTGGAGATCCGGTACGAGGCGGCGAGCACCCGGGGGACGTCCTTGGCGAAGTACGTCTCCGACCGCACGCCGCCCGGGATGTCCTCGCACTCGCTGTCGGCGGGCAGCGCCGGGGACGGCCGCATCAGCACCAGGACGGTCGGCTGCATCCGGCCACTGGTCATCAACTGCAGTGCTGTTCCCGGGTAGTTGAGCCGGGTGATCAGGTTCTTGGCGTCGCCGGGGAAGCCGGTCAGCACGATCAGAGCGGGGAACTTCCGTTCGGCGTGCTCGGCCTGGAAGTACTGCGGCGGCAGGTAGACGTAGCCGTCGGTGCTCAGGCCGGTGGACGGCCCCGGAATGCGGATCTCCTGGATCTCGCCGACCCGGGCCGGCTCGCGGCCCCGGCCACCGCTGTCCACGTCGGCCCGGCCGAGCCGCTGCACCGGCTGCACCGGCGGCTCTGCAGTCGCGACCGCAGTCGCGACCGCTGTCGCGCCGGAACTCGCAACGGGACCCGGCTCGCCCTGCTGCCCTGCCACGCTCACCGCGCCACGATCCCCCGTTCCCAGCAGGTCGTCCCAACTGCTGTAGAAGGCGAAGTAGTTGTTGGCCAGCAGACCGAGCGTGCAGAGCACCGCGAGCTGGGTGGCGAGCAGCGCCCCGATCCGGCCGAGCACCGCACGCCAGGTCCGCGCGGCGAACCGAGGCCAGTACCAGACCGTGCCGACCATCAGCAGCAGGGCCGTGACCGCAGCCAGGATCAGCACGCCGTGGCTTGTCAGCCCCATGTCCCGTGACTCCCGTGGGTTCGCTGTGGCCGGGGTTCCAGTATGCCCGCCCGGCACACGCCACGGCCCCGGCCACACCGTAGGGTGACCGGGGCCGGACGGGTGGTCAGTAGCGCAGCACCGCCGCGATCTGCTCGTGGTCGGCCAGCGCCTCGTCGGGCAGGAAGACCACTTCGGCGCCCTGGTCCAGCGCCGCCTCGACCAGCTCGTCGACGATGTCCTCGCGCACACCGCGCTCCCAGCTGCCCGGCTCGGCCACCGCCTCGGCGCCCACCGCCGCGAGATGACCCTCGGTCAGCCGGACGGTCTGCTGGTAGTGCTCCTCGACCGCGACCAGGCTGACCCGGCCCTCCCGGACCACTTCCCAGACCTCGTCCAGACCGGCAGCGAAGGTCTTCCGGCCGCGCGCCTCGTCCAGCAGGCCGGCCACCCGCTCGGCCTCCTGCCCGGCGTACGCGGCCCGGGCCGGGCGGAGCTCCTCGCGCAGCACCCGGTCGGGACCGTTCACCAGCCCGCCGCTGAGCACCCGGCCGGCCGCTCCCTTGGTGGCCGAGCCGACCTCCTCGAGCAGCCCGACCGCCTGCGGCAGGCCGACCAGGTAGAGCGGGCGGGAGTCGGTGCCGAGCAGGTCGCCGAGGGCGACGTCGACCGTGCGCAGGAAGCGCCGGGTCTCCTCGTCCTGGAAGGTGCTGGGCCGGTCGCCGACCCGCTCCTCGTGCTGGACGTCCCACTCCAGCGCCTCGGGTTCGGCCGGGAAGCCGTCCGCCCGGTGCTCGGTGAGCGACTCGCCCACGCCGCTCCAGAGCGTCGCGCGGTCGCCCGCCAACACCAGCACCCAGTACGGCCGGAACTGGGCCTTGGCGGCGACCAGGTTGCGGGTCAGGAAGGTGTCGCTGAGCACGACCCGCTCCGGGACCTCGCGGGGCAGCGTCCAGACCCGGTGGTCGGCGGTGGTCGCGAAGAGCACCAGTCCCTCCTCGGTGTGCCGCAGGTCGACCTCGGCAGCGGCCTTGGCCAGCCGGGCCTTGAGGTCGATCCTGGCCTGCCGGGCGATGTCCGGGTCGGCGTCGATCCGGCGCTCGGCCTCGGCCAGCACGTTGCGCAGCCGGACCGGGTCCTGCGCGTTGTCCGGCTCCCGGCGGTGCGTCGGCAGGGTGAGCGAGACCACCGGGTAGGGCCGGGGAGCCCGGAGTTCACGCAGGGCCTCGGGTGTCAGGTCGTCGGCTTCCATCGTCCTCTTCTCCTAAGGCCGTGCGGGCAGGGGTCCGGGCGGGCCGGACCGAGGCACCGTCAGGCAATGGCACGTGTGCCCACCGTCGCACGAGAACCGGCGCCTCGTGCGGACAAACCGGGGTGTTTCGGTCACCTGTCGATAGCCTGGAGACATGCGGACATTCTCTGGACTGCAGCTGGTGGGCTCTCCCCGCGCGATCGTCCGCTCGGCCCCCCTGGTGCTCATCGCCATGACGGTGCTGCTCGACGTCCTGACGCCGGGTCAGCAGCGCTTCGACCGGTTCCTCGCCGCCGCGCCCGCGCTGGCGGCCGTCAGCTGGAGTGTCGCGGGTACCGCCGCGATCGGGCTGCTCGCGGTGGCGGCGGAGTTCGGGCTCTCGCTCGACCGGGGCTCGCCGTTCACCACCACGGCGCTCACCGCCGTGGCGGTGATCGCCACCGTGACGCTGGCCGCCTGCTACGCCAACCACGTCCGGCAGCGCCGCGAGCAGGACCTCCTCGAGGTGCGTGCGGTGGCGGACGCCGCGCAGCGGGTCCTGCTGCGCCCGCTGCCGCCCTGGCTGGCCGGGGTCCAGCTCGACCTGCTGTACGCGGGGGCGGCGGCGCAGGCCCGGATCGGCGGCGACTTCTACGAGGCACTGCGGACCCCGCACGGCCTCCGGGTGATCGTCGGCGACGTCCAGGGCAAGGGTCTGCCGGCGGTGGAGCTGGCCTCGGTCCTGCTGGGCTCGTTCCGCGAGGCCGCCTACGACGCGCCCGACCTGCCCGCCGTGGTGGAGCGGCTGGAGCGGAGCATGGTGCGCTACAGCGAGCAGGTGCCCAGCTCGGACGCCGCCGAGCGGTTCGCCACCGCCGTGCTGGTGGAGATCCCGGCAGACGGCCGGACCGCGCGGGTGGTCAACTGCGGCCATCCGGCGCCGCTGCTGCTGCGCGGCACCGAGGTGCTGGAGGTGGAGCCGTCCTCCCCCGCGCTGCCGCTGAACCTGGGCGCGCTGCTGAGCGACCCACCGCCGGTGGACAGCGTCTCGTTCTCGGCCGGCGACCGGCTGATGGTCTTCACGGACGGGGTGAGCGAGACCAGGGACGGGGCCGGGGAGTTCTACCCCCTGCCGGACCGGCTGCGCGGCTGGACCGAGCACGGCTCGGCCCGGCTGCTGGACCTGCTCCACACCGACCTGCTCGCGTACGGCACCAGCGCCGATGACGACGTCGCCGTGCTGATCGCCGGGCGGGTCAGTACCGCTGCGCCTTGACCACCACCGGTGTCAGCTGGTCGGCGGCGGGCCGTCGGCTGAACGAGACCGGACTGGCCGACTGCCCGGCGGCGACGTTCTCCGCGCCGACCACGGTGCTCACCACGGCCTGGCCCGAGGTGTCCCGCCAGTCCACCTGGACGGCGTACGAGGCGGGTGCCGACGTGCTGTTGACGATGTTCACCACCGCCGCCTGGATCCCGCCGGAGGTGGCCAGTGGCACCCCGGTCAGCGTCACGTCGGAGACCGCGTTGCCAGTGCCCTCGACACCCTTGAGGGCCGCCACGGCCCGGGCCTGGTGCTGCGCCGCGTAGGCCGACACCGAAGCCTCGAAGGAGGCCGCGGCGGCCGAGGCGGAGGCGGACGCCGCCGAGATCGAGGCCGCGGCAGAGGCGAAGGCGGACCGCGGCGAGCCGGAGAAGGAGGACGGGTTGGGCGGCACCGACAGGCTGGCGCCGGTCGACGGCGAGCCCCCGGACGAGTCGCTGCCGCACGCCCCCAGCAGCGCGACCGCCGCACCCGCCGCGGCCAGCGCGGCGATCCCGCGTTCCCGGGCCGTTCCGTACCCTCGTGCTGCTCTGGTCACGACTGCCTCCTGATCGGTGCTGCTCCGCCCCTCATGATTCGCAGGGTCGGCGACGGCGGCGACACGGGTGCGGCATCCGAGTGACGGTCAATTGGTGGCGTGTCGACCGGAGTTGACGCAGCGACAGTCATGGCCCGGACCGCAGCCGGGCGTCCAGCCGCGCGCTGTCCGCGTCCGTCCAGCCGAGTGGCGGCGCGATCCTGGCCCAACGGCGCACCTCCACCGGGACCTCGGCCCCGCACCGCCGCAGCAGCCACTGCAGGAAGGCGCCGATCCCGTAGCCGAACGCGGCGGTGATCGCCCCGGCGGCGGCCTGCAGCCACCAGACCCTGGGGATCAGCGAGGGGGTGAAGGACAGGCAGTAGCAGATCACCACACCGGCCAACGCTCCCCAGGACGGCAGCCGGAGCAACGCGCTGAGCCGACGGAGCGTCACCCGCCGACTGCTTCCCGGCCCTCACCCAGCCGGTTCCCCGCCCACCTCAGGACGGCGCCGACCCCGACGAAGGCCAGCGTGACCAGCGTGCAGGCCACCACGACCCGGCCGTAGCCGCCGGAGTGCCGGGGGTCGAGGAAGGGGTACGGGTACCAGTCGGTGACCTCACCCCGGATCAGCGTGTACGGCAGGTAGAGCAGCGGGAACAGCAGCCAGGACAGCGCGCGCTGACGGCTGATCGGACGGCGGGGCGGGTCGGCCAGCCAGTCGGCCAGCAGGACCAGCGGCATCAGCCGGTGCACCACGGTGTTCACCCACGGCAGCAGCGGGCCGAGGTCGTAGTCGGACAGCGCGACCAGGTAGACCAGTCCGGTGATGGTCAGGTAGAGCACCACCGCACCCCGCACCAGGTCCGGCACCCGGCCCCGGCCGAGCAGCCCGAGCGTGCCGCCGACCAGCAGCACCACGACTCCGGCCATGTTGCTCAGGTTGGTGAAGTAGCTGAAGAAGTTGGCCATCGACAGGTCCAGGGTCACGCTCCGGTGCGCCTGGACCCCGAGCGCGACGGCAGCCAGCAGGCCGAAGCCGAGTCGCAGCACGTTCAGCACCCGGTCCCGCCCCGAATCCCGCACGGGCCACCGCCTTCACCTCGTCCGACCGTTGCGATCATCATGACGGCGAAGGGGCGGACCGGCCCTGTTACCACCCGGCGTGTCGGGTCAGGCGTGCGTTCCGCCGTCGATCCGGATCTCGGTGCCGGTGACGAACGCGCCGTCGTCCGAGGCCAGCATCGCGACCACGGCCGCCACCGCCTCGGGGCCGGCGAAGCCGTACCCGTTGCCGGACTGCAGGGCCGGGCTGAGCTTGGCGAACAGCGACATGTCGGCGTCCGCCGGGATGCCCGGGCCGCGGTTCTGACCGCTGGTGCCGGAGGCGTCGGTCATGCCGCTGCTGATCGAGCCGGGCGCGACCGAGACCGCGCGCAGGCCCTGCTTGGCGTACTCGACCGCCAGAGTGTGGGTGAAGGACTGCACGCCGCCCTTGCTCGCCGCGTACGCCGCCATGTACGGGTGGGCGAAACTCGCCGAGGTGGAGCTGAAGTTGACCACCACGCCGTGGCCGGAGGCGAGCAGCTCGGGCAGCGCCTCACGGGTCATCAGGAACGTACCCGTCAGGTTGACCCGAAGGATGGTGTTCCACAGCTCCAGGCTGGTGCGGTCGGTGTGCTCCGAGCGCAGGATGCCGGCCGCGTTGACCAGCACGTCGAGGCCGCCCAGCAGGCCGACCGCCTGGGCCACGCCGGCCACCACCGAGGCCTCGTCGCCGATGTCGACGGTGAGCGTGCTGAGCCGGTCCGCGGTGCCGTCGGCGGCGGCCAGCTCGCGGGTGGCGGCCAGGCCGTTCTCCGCCACGTCGGCGCCGACGACCCGGCCGCCCTCGGCCAGGATGCGACGGACGGTGGCCTGGCCGATGCCGGAGCCCGCGCCGGTGATCAGTACGCGGCGGCCCTCGAAGCGGTTCATGGTGCTCTCCTGCTGGGTGGTCTGAAGTGGTCCGCGCTTCACGTTACGCCTAAATGGCACGTTGTGCCATCAGCGCACTCCGTGCCCATCCGGCACTAGACTCACCCTGTGTCCGACCAACGCCCCTCCCTCACCGAGCGCCGCAAGGCCACCACCCAGCAGGAGATCGCGCTCTCCGCCGCCCGGCTGTTCGCCGAGCACGGCGCGGCCGGCTGCACCGCCGAGGCGATCGCCCGCTCGGCCGGGGTCTCGCTGCGCACCTTCTACCGGTACTTCCGCACCAAGGAGGACGCGGTCGCGCCGCTGTTCTCCGGCGGGGTCAGACACTGGGTCACCGAGCTGGCCCTCAGCCCGCCCGAGCTCTCCGTCCCCGAGGCGCTGGAGCACTCCGCCCGGATCGCGCTGACCCCCTCGGCCGAGTACCCGGCCGCCACCTTCGACTGGGTCCGCGGCCTGCTCCGGATCACCCCCGCCGAGCCCGACCTGCTCGCGGTCTGGCACCGGGTGCACCACGAGTCCGAACTCGCCCTCTCGCCCGTGCTCAGCACGCTGGCCGGGCCCGGCGCCGACCCGCTGGAGCTGCGGCTGGCCGCCGCGGCCGCCAACACCGCGATGCGGGTCGCGCTGGAGACCTGGGCGGAGACCGAGGAGCCGCCGGAGCGGATCGCCGAGTTGGGCGCCCGGTGCATCCGGGAGCTGACGGCCGGTCTGCACCTCTGGGCCTGACCGGGCGTCAGGTATCAGGTGTTCAGAGCGGGACCACCGCCACCGGGCAGTGCGCGTGGTGCAGCACCGCGTGCACGGCGGTGCCCAGCCGCAGGCCGAAGTGCGGGGCCGGCTCGTGCCGCGCGATCACCAGCAGGGCCGCCTCCTTGGAGGCCTCCACCAGGGTGGCCGCGGTCGGGCCGCTGTAGTCCTCGGCCTCGATCTCCAGCTCCGGGTACTCCTCCCGGACCGGGTCGACGGTGCGGCTCAGCAGCTGCGCGTGCAGCTTCGCCTCCTCGCCCAGCTCGTCCAGCATCGGGGCCGCGTGGGCGACGTCCGCGACCACCGGCGACCAGGTGTGCAGCGCTCGCAGCGGCAGCCCGGCCAGCGCGGCCTGCTTGGCCCCGAACCGCAGCGCCACGGCGTCCCGCTCCTCCCGGATCGCCACCAGGACGTGCTTGCCCTGCTCCGGGGCGACCCGGACCACCACCACCGGGCAGATCGCGTGCGCGCAGACCCGCAGGCTGACCGAGCCCAGCAGCAGCGAGGCGAAGCCGCCGTGGCCCCGGGTCCCGACCACGGCCAGTTCCGCGTGCTCGGCGGCGGTCAGCACGGCGGCGGCCGCGTCGCGCGGCACCACGTCGCCGGTGGGCCGCAGGGTCGGGTGGGCGGCGCTCACCAGGTCGAGCGCCTCGTCCAGGACGGCCTGCGCGTTCTTCAGGATCAGGTCCGTCACCGCGGCGCCGGAGCGGGGCGAGAGGGTGACCGTGCCGGTGTTGACGGCGTGCACCAGGTGCAGCCCGCAGCCGCGCCGTTCGGCCTCCTGGGCAGCCCAGTCGGCCGCCACCGTGGCATGGGGAGAGCCGTCCACGCCGACCACCACACCTGCGGGGGATCGGATGTCCATGATCGCCTCCGGAGCGTCGATGCCTCTCTCCAGCATGCGCCTCGGGGCAACCGAAAGGGGCCCCACGAAGGGGACCCCTTTCGCTGGGAGTCAGGCCTTGGACTGCTCCCACTCGGTGCGGTAGTCCAGGAAGATCTGCCGCAGGTGGTGGCCGATCTTCAGGTAGTCCAGATCGTCCAGGTTGGCCAGCGAGACCCGGACCGACCACTCGGGGCCGTCGAAGCCACCGCCGTTGAGCAGCACCACCCCGGTCTGCTCGGCCAGCCGGAACAGCGGCTCGGTCGGCTCGTAGGTCTTCAGCAGGTACTCGGCGAAATCAGGACCGGCCGTCCGCTCGGCCTCCGCCAGCAGGTCCAACTCGATGTAGTAGCCCGCCCGTTGCAGATCGTCCGCGATCTTCATCTCGGACCCCTCCAGCAGCAGCGCCAGCCGCTGGTGCACGATCTCCTGCACCTTGGCCTTGTACGCCTTGCCCTCGGGCAGCAGCGCGAACAGCGAGAACAGCATCATCTGCACCTGCTGCGGCAGGCTCAGCCCGGCGGTGTGGTTGAGCGCCACCTGCCGGGAGTCGGCCACCAGCCGGTCGATGAAGCGGATCTTCTCCGGCTCCAGGCTGAGGGTGCCGTACCGCCTGTTCAGCCGGGCCTTCTCCTCGGCCGGCAGCTTCGCCAGCATCTCGTCCAGCACGTTGTCCCTGTGCAGGCCGATCACGCCCAGGCGGTGACCGGTGCAGCCGTAGTGCTTGGAGTAGGAGTACACCAGCAGGCTGTTGCGCGGCAGGTCGGCGGCGATCGTCCGGAAGCCGTTCACGAAGGTCCCGTACACGTCGTCGGTGACCACGATCAGGTTCGGGTTCTTGGTCGCCACGATCTGCTTGATCTGGTCGCCGACCCGCTGGGAGAGCGCCAGCGACGGCGGGTTGGAGGGGTTCACCAGGCAGACCAGCTTGACCGCCGGGTCCTCCAGCTTGGCCACCTCCTCGGTCGGGTAGCGCCAGCCGCGCACCCCGGTCTCGGCGAAGTTGGACGCCTCGACCTTGACCACCTCGAAGTCGAAGGTGTCCAGCTCGGCGATCTCGATGTACGGGGTGAAGACCGGCACCATCAGGGCGATCTTGTCGCCCTTGTGCAGGATGCCGTTCTTCATCAGCGAGTCGAAGATGTAGCACATCGCGGCGGTGCCGCCCTCGGTGGCGAACAGGTCGAGCTGGTCGGCCGGTGCCCTGCCGTCCATCAGCTCCTCGTGCAGGTAGCTCCGGACCACCTGCTCACCGTGCGTCAGCATCCGGTCCGGCACCGGGTAGTTGTCGCCGACGGTGGAGTCGGCCAGCTCGTGGATCCAGGCGTCCCGGTCGAAGCCGAACCGCTGCACGGCCAGTTCGATCGAGGCGGTCAGCAGCTCGATGCCGGGCATCTCGGGGTGCGAGCGGGTGAAGCGGTCGTACCGCTCGGAGATGCCCTGCTGCTCCGGCATGCCGCCCAGGTTGTCGGCGGTCCACACCCGGCGGCTCTCGGAGAGCGAGAAGTGACCGAGCGCCAGGAACGCCTCGCGCGGCCCGGTGGCGATCCAGTTCGGGTTGCCGCGCCCCGCGTTGAGCATGTGCGCGCTCGACTTGCCCTTCTGTCCGGGCTGGTCGGCCTGGTAGGTCTCGGCCAACTCCATGAACCGGCCCTTGAGTTCGAACGGGCTCAGCTGGGCCAGGCGGCGGATCTCTTCGCGGCTGATCGAAGGCTTGCTCATGAGGGTGACTCTCTCCTAGGCCCTAGCCGAGCAGGGCGACGATGATGGCGCCCCAGATGGTCAGCAGGACGTTGCCTGCCGCGTACGGGATGGTGTAACCGAGCGTCGGGATCTGGCTCTTGGCCTCTTCGTTGATCGCGCCGATCGCGGCGGTGGTGGTCTGCGACCCGGCCACCACGCCCATCAGGATCGGCGTCCTGATCCTGAAGACGAAGCGGCCGACCAGCAGGCCGACCAGCAACGGGATCACGGTGGCCACCGCACCCCACACCAGCAGGCCCCAACCCGCCTGGGAGAGACCGCTGCTGAAGCTCGGACCGGCGTTGATGCCGACGATGCCGACGAAGGCGCACAGACCGAAGGTGTCCATGAACCACTGCGCACCGGGCGGCACGTTGCCGTAGGTCGGGTACTTGCCGCGGATCCAGCCGAAGACCAGACCCATGATCAGCGCGCCGCCGGAGGTGGAGAGCGAGATCGGCACCCCGCCCGCGGTCAGCGACGGGATCCCGATGCAGCCGCCGAGGAAGATGCCCAGGCCGACCCAGATCATGTCGGTGGCGAAGCTGGTCGGCACCGGCTTGCCGAGCGCCTGGGTGGCCGGGTCGACCAGCCGCTTGGGGCCGGTCAGCACCAGGGTGTCGCCGCGCTCCAGCTCGGTGGAGAGCCGGTAGGGGAACTCCGCGCCGGAGCGGTAGACCTTGTCGATGAAGACGCCGACCATGAACGGCTCGCGGCGGACCTGCGCCACCGTCTTGCCCAGCTGCTCCTTGTTGGAGACCACCACGTGCAGGTTCTCGGTCTGGTAGCTGAGCAGCCCCGCGTCGTCCGACTCCGGGCCGATCTGCCGGGCCGGGTCGAAGTCCACCAGGTCGTGCCGGAGCGCGCTGACCGCGACCACGTCGCCCTGCTGGATCACGGTCTGCTGGGTGTGGTCCAGGATCTCGCCGGCCCGGCGGACCCGGGTCAGGTAGATCCGGCGGCCCTGCTCCCGTTGCTGCGACTCGATGTCGTCGATGGTCCGGCCGACCATGCCGTTGCCTGCCACGGTGAAGGCCCGCAGCACCACCTCGTAGTAGCCCTCGGCGAGGTCGGGGTCGACCTCCGGGGCGTCCAGCTCGATGGCCAGCGCCTTGGAGTCCTCCGCCAGGTTGCTCCTCAGCAACCGGGGCGCGATGTTGGCCAGCAGCACCGCGCACAGGATGGTGCCGAGCGGATAGGTGACCGCGTACGCGACCGGCACCAGGTTCTGCTGCTCGGTGATCTGATCCGGGCTCAGGCCCTGGATGTTGCCGATCGCGTCCTGCGCGACACCGATCACCGCGGACTGGGTGAGCGCACCGCCGAGCAGCCCGGCGCCGAGGCCCGGGCCGTAGTCGAGCATCTCGGCGAAGCCCCAGCAGACCAGCAGGCCGGTGACACAGACCACCGCGGCGACGGTGACCTGCGGCAGGCCGTCCTTCCTGAGGCCGCGGAAGAACTGCGGACCGACCTTGTAGCCGAGTGCGAACAGGAACATGATGAAGAACACCGACTTCACCGTGCCGTTGATGCTGACCTCGGTGACCCAGCCGGTGAACAGCCCGGCGACCAGACAGCCCGTCACCGCGCCGAGCCCGATCGCCTTGTAGCGGATCTTCCCGACCAGGAAGCCGATCGCGATGGTCAGGAAGATCAGTAGTTCCGGATATGGCTTGAAGACGTGATCGGTGATCCAGTCCATCGTGGTCCTTCAGGTGGGGTCAGCCGCCAGGGCTCAGAGGCCGATGATGCCGACCAGCACCGGGCCGGTCAGGGGCAGCAGGAAGTTCGAGATGGTGTACGTGATCGTGTAGCCGAGCATCGGCACGCTGCTCTGGGCGACGTTGCTGACGGCGGTGATGGCGGGGGTCGAGCACTGCTGGCCCGCGATGGCGCCGATCAGGATCGGCGGTTCGATCTTCAGCAGCTTCCGGCCGACGAACAGCGACAGGAAGGCCGGGATCACCACCATCAGCACACCGGCCGCCGGGAGCAGCACCGGGTACTGCTTGAGCAGCGGCCCGGCGTCCGGTCCGGCCGCCATACCGGTGACCGCGATGAAGATGGACAGCCCGAGGTCCTTGGCGGTCTGTGCGGCCACCGGCGGGTACGCCCCGAAGGTCGGGCGCTGGGCGCGCAGCCAGCCGAACACCAGACCGGCGATCAGGCAGCCGCCGCCGGTGCCGAGCGAGAGGTTCACCTCCCCGACGTGGAGGGTGACCATGCCGAGCAGCACACCCGCGCAGATGCCCAGGCTCAGGTAGATGTAGTCGGCGGTGTCCTGACGGACCGTCGCGCCGACCTTGGTGGCGAAACGTTCCACCTTGACCCGGGCACCGACCACGGTCAGCGTGTCGCCCTGGTGCAGCTCGGTCTCGCCGACCGCGGGCAGGTGCTGGTCGACCCGCTGGATGTCGGTCAGGTAGACCCCGCCGACCGTCTCCGGCTCGGCGGCCCGCAGCTCGGCGACGGTCCGGCCGCCGATCTCCTTGCGGGTGACCACCACCTGGCGGACCGCGAGCGGGCTGTCCAGCCCGGGCACGCCGGAGGTCTCCGGGCCGAGGTCGTGCCCGGTGGCCATCACGGCCGCCCGGCGGCCGACCACCAGGACCCGGTCGCCGCGCCGCAGTTGGAGCTCCGGCGCGACCGTGAGCACCTGGTCGCCGCGCTTGACGCCCTCGATCGAGACCAGCTGCCGCGACTCGGCCTCCAGCGTGCCGATCCGGCTGCCCTCGCCCTGCGAGACCAGGTACGTCCGGCCGACCAGCGCGGGCAGGGCGGCCTGTTCGCCCGACCCCGGGCCGCCCTCGCCGCCGCCGCGCATCTTCTCCCAGAGCGCACGGCTCGCCTCGGGCAGCTTGATCCGCATCAGCAGCGGGAAGATCTGACTGGTCAGCATGACGATGCTGACCAGGCCGAACAGGTAGCAGACCGAGTACGCGGTGGCCACGTGCGCCTGGAGCTGCTGGGACTGGTCCTGGGTGATGCCGCTGAGCTCGCTGATCGCCTCCTGCGCGGTGCCGACCACCGCCGACTCGGTGGCGGCGCCGGCCAGGATGCCGGCGGCCGTGCCCACGTCCAGGTCGAAGCCGGTGGCGAAGCCGAGCGCCAGCAGGATCACCACCACGGCTTCCAGCACCGAGAGCACGCCGAAGCGCAGGCCCTTGGCGTTCATGTTGGCGAAGAACTGCGGCCCCGCCATGTAGCCGAGCGAGAAGATGAAGAGCGCGAACGCCACGTTCTTGACGTCCGCGTTCACCGATACGTCCTGCGCACCGATCAGCATCGAGACGATCAACGTCCCGCAGATCCCGCCGAGCTGGATCGGACCGACCTTGAGCTTGCCGACCAGGTAGCCGAGTGCGAGGCAGGCGAACAGCGCCAGGACCGCGTTCTCCCGGAGCAGGCTCACCGGCAGCACCGCCGGGCTGACGGTGACTCAGGGCTGTGACCGACAGCGGGCCGAGAACTGATCATGCCTGCGATTACATCGCATATATAGGCTTATGCCCCTTTCAGACACTCCGTTGCAGCAACGTTTCAGCCCGGAAACCCTGGCCGGGTTTCCGGGCTGAGGTCTGTGGGGTTACCCCCGTCAGGCCGGGACGAGCTCCTTGGCCGGGGCGGACTCCTCGGGTTCGATCCGCAGCTCCGGGAGCAGCCGGTCCAGCCAGGCCGGCAGCCACCAGTTGGCCCGGCCGAGCAGCGTCATGGTGGCCGGCACCAGCAGCAGCCGGACGACCGTGGCGTCCACCAGCACGGCGGCGGCCATCCCGACGCCCATCATCTTCACCGTGATGTCCGGGTCCAGCGCGAAGCCGACGAAGACCGCGACCATGATGGCCGCCGCACTGCTGATCACCCGTCCGGTCGCCGACAGGCCGCGCACCACGCTGCCCCTGGCATCCTCGGTGGCCAGCCAGTCCTCCCGGACCCGGGCCAGCAGGAAGACCTCGTAGTCCATCGACAGCCCGAACAGCACGGTGAACATCAGGATCGGCACCCAGCTGGACACCGGCACCGAGTGCGGCAGCCCGAGCAGCTTCGCCCCCGTCTCGGACTGGAACACCGCCGTGGTCACCCCGTAGGCGGCCGCCACCGAGAGCAGGTTCATCGCCGCCGCCTTGACCGCCAGCACCGGTGCCCGGAACAGCACGGTGAGCAGGATCAGCGAGAGCGCCACCACGAACGGGACCACGATCCAGAGCCGCTCGCTCAGCCGGTCGGAGATGTCCGCGAAGACCGCGACCACACCGGTCGCCTCCGCACCGGCCGGCAGCAGGCCGCCGCGCAGCCGGTCCAGCAGCTCGGTGGTCCGCTCGTCCTGCGGTCCGGTGCTCGGGGTGACCGTGACCACCGCCGCGTCACCCGTCCGGTTCTGCACGGCGGGGGTGACCGCCGCCACGCCCGGGTCCGCCTTCAACCGCGCTACCAGGGCGGGGAGTTCGGCGGCGGGCAGGGTGTGCAGGTCGACCGCGATCAGCAGCGGGCCGTTCGCCCCCGGGCCGTACGCCTCGGCCACCAGGTCGTACGCCCTGCGGGTGGTGTTGCCCGACGCCTGGCTGCCCGCGTCCTGCGGCCAGGTCCGCATCCCGAGCATCGGCGCGGCCAGCGCGAGCAGCACCACCAGCGAGGCGAGCCCGGCGGCCAGCGGGCGCCGGCCGACCAGCCGGGCCCAACGCTCGGTCCTGGTCGGGCCCTCGGTCGCCCGCGCGGCCGGGGCGGCCCGCTCGGCGCGGCGCAGCAGGCGCGGTCCGGCCAGCGAGCACAGGGCGGGAACCAGGGTGAGCGAGGCCAGCATCACCGCACCGACCACGGCGAAGGTCGCATAGCCGAAGGAGGAGTAGGTGGGCAGGCCGACCAGCCGCAGCCCGAGCAGCGAGACCAGCACCGTGGCGCCCGCCACCACCACCGAGGACCCGGCCGTCGCGGTCGCCTCGGCGGCGGCCTGCTGCTTGGTCAGCCCCTTGCGCAGTCCCTCGACATGACGGCTCACCAGCAGCAGCGCATAGTCGATGCCCACCCCGAGACCGACCATGGTGGCCACCGTCGGGGCGGTCTCGCTGATCTCGGTGGCGGCAGCCAGCAGGGTGGTCAGCGCCGTCCCGAGCCCGAGCCCGGCCAGCGCCACCAGCAGCGGCAGACCCGCCGAGACCAGGGTGCCGAGCGCGAGCACCAGGATCACCAACGCGGCCACCACGCCGACCATTTCGGCCGTCCCGTCCGGGGCGGAGAAGTTCTCCGGCAGCTGACCGCCGAACTCCACCTGGAGGCCGGCCGCCTCGGCGGGCTTCCCCGCCTCGCGCAGGCCGTCCAGGCCCTCCGAGCCCTTGAAGTCGGTGACCGGGACCCGGTAACCGACCTGGAACAGCGCGGTGTCGCCCTTGGCGGAGAGCACCGGCTCCCCGACGGTGGCGACCTTCGGCAGCCCGGTCAGCCGCTGCCGCAGCTCGGCCAGCGCCGCCTCCGGAAGGCGGTCGCCCTCCCGGTCGTGCACGACCACCCGGGCGCCGGCCCCGGACATCTCCGGGAAGCGCTCGGCCAGCAGATCGCCACCGGCAGTCGAACGGGTGCCGGAGACCCGGTAGTTGTCGCGCGGCTCGCCACCGAGGGCGGCGGCCAGGCCGAAGGCCGCGACCAGGATCAGGAGCCAGGCGAGCAGGGTGCGCCAAGGTCTGGCAGCGGCAGCGCCGCCCAGACGGCCGAGGAACGAGGACATGAAGAGGCCTTCCGGCGAATTCCGTTGAGACTCCCTCAGCCTGCACACCCCCACTTGGAACCCACTTGGCACGCGGATGGGCCCGCTGCTCCGGCGACTACGGTCCAGGGGCTCGGGGAACTGCGAGGAGATCTGGCGTTCGGGTCACTGCGAAAGTGCCTGACCACCCACGGACGGATCACCTTGCAAGGGTCGGCGTCGCAGTTCCCCGAGCCCCTGGTGGTGCTCCGCCGTTGCCAGCCTGGCGAGTGCTTCGGCCTCCCAGTGCGGGGCGTTCCACCTGCGGGCCAGGGTCTCGGCGTGCCGGTAGTGCTCGGCCGCGTTCGGGTGGCCGAGGTAGACCGCCAGGTCGCCGAGGGTCAGGGCGACCGGGCGCAGCGCGATCGAGGTGCTCGCCACGCCGGCGACCATATGGCGCAGTGGCAGCAGCTCGGTGAACACGTCCTCCGCCTCGGCTTGTTCGTCCAGCGCGATCACGACCATCGCCCGGATCGCCAGGAAGAACGACCGGTAGTAGTCCGGCGGGATGATCCGCTTGGTCACCCGGACGGCCCGGGCCTCGGCCGGACGGCCCAGCTCGATCAGGACCATCGCGCGGACGTCCTCGGTGATCGCCCCGTACGCCGAGCCGGCCTGCTCGATCAGGGCCAACTCCGCTCCCAGCGTGCCCCGTTGGATCGCCATCGTGATCCGGTGCAGCGCCCCGAA
Source organism: Kitasatospora sp. P5_F3 (assembly GCF_054049135.1). NCBI lineage: Bacteria > Bacillati > Actinomycetota > Actinomycetes > Kitasatosporales > Streptomycetaceae > Kitasatospora > Kitasatospora sp. P5_F3. Next base: position 263,287 of record NZ_JBFUMY010000001.1, read on the forward strand.
GCCCGCCGCGTGCAGCGACTCCCGGGCGACCAGGCCGTCGAGCGCCTGCTGGTAGTGGGCGTCCGCCTCGGCCGGCCGGTTCTCGATCAGGGCCAGCATGCCGAGCTGGCAGCGGCCGACGTCGACCAGCTCCGGCAGGTGGTAGGTCTCCGCGATCTGCAGCCCGGCCCTGATGTGCTCGCGCAGCGCCACCGGGTCGCCCCGGACGGCGGCGGCCGTGGCGAACAGGTGCTCGGCCTGCCAGTGGTAGGCCGGGAGATCGTGCTCGGTGGCCACGGCGGCCAGTTCGGCGGCGATCTCGACTCGCAGCTCGATCTCCAACTCGTAGTCGTGCACCCGCGCCTGGGCCGCCAGCGCACGGGCGAGCAGCACCGGATCCCGCTCCGCGCGGGCGATGGCCACCGCCTCCTCCGCCGCCGCCCAGCCCTGCGGACTGGCGGAGCAGTCGAGTTCGTAGGTGAGCGCGTCGAGCAGGGCGCAGCGGGTGGCAGGCGTCAGGTCGGGCAGCTCGAGCAGGCCCGTCAGGGTCTCCACCGCACTCCGGTCGATCGTGCCGTAGGCGTGTGCCACCCAGGGGGTGGGTACCGTCCAGGACGTCCAGGCCGCGATCGCCAGGTCGTTCCGGCCGGTCTCCCTGGCCAGTTCGACGGCGGTGTGCCGGGTCGCCAGGGCCGCGGTGACGGCACCGGCCCTGACCTGGGCCCGGAGCAGGGCGCCGAGCAGTTCGATCCGGCGGGCCGGCCGGTCGTCGTCACCCGGCGGGACCAGTTCGAGGTTGCTGAGCGCCTGCTGCAGCAGTGCCGCGCAGGTCTCGTGGGCGTAGCGCCGCTCGGCCGCCTCGGCGGCCCGGACACAGTGCTGCACCGCCTGCGGTGCGGTGGCGGCGGATGCCGCCCGGGTGAAGTGGTGAGCCAGGGCCGAGAGTTGACCTGGCCTCAGGTCGGCCAGGGCGGCCCCGACCCGGCCGTGCAGCCGGGTCCGGCGCAGCCCGCTGAGGTCGCCGTACAGGGTGTCCCTGACCAGTGCGTGGGTGAACCGGACCACGCCGGGGCCCGGTTCGGTGAGCAGCCCACCGGACAGCGCCGTCTCCAGGGCGGCCAGCAACTGGTCCTCGGTCCGGTCGGAGGCCGCCAGCAGCAGGTCGACCTCGGCCTCCCGGCCGACCACGGCGGCCAGCCGGAGCACCTCGACGGTGTCGGGCGGCAGCACGCCGAACCGGCGGCGCAGCACGTCGCCGACCCCCTGCGGGACCTCGGTGACCGCGACCAGGGCGCCTCCGCCGGCCAACAGCCGGGCGCTCTCTCGCAGGTAGAACGGGTTGCCGCCGGTCCGCTCGGCCAGGGCGGCCACCGTCGCGCGGTCCACGGCCGTCGGGCAGACGGCCGCGATCAGCCGGCCCGCCTCGGCCTCGGCCAGGCCGGCCAGCGGCAGCCGCCGGGGCGAGAGCCGGGCCAACTGGGCCAGCGTGTCCGTGAGATCGCCCTCGCCGGGGCGGTGCGCCACGATCAGCAGCAGGCCGGGGACGGCGGGACCGGTGCTGAGTTCGGCGAGCAGTGCCCGGGTCTCCTGGTCGGCCGCGTGCAGGTCGTCCAGCACGACGGCCACCGGCCGGTCGGCGGCGGCCCGGCGGAGCCAGTCGGCCACCGCCCGGTGCAGCCGGAACCGGCCCGCGAGCGGGTCGCTGCCCCGCCGGGCGGCGTACTCCTCGGCCTCCAGCAGCGGTGCCAGCGCCTCGGCCTCGGCCGGACCGGGGCCGACCTGCCCGGCCAGTTCGCGCAGTGCCTCGGTCCACGCCCAGGCGGGCGGCGCGCCCTCGGTCTCCGGGCACCGGCCGGAGGCCACCAGCCAGCCGGTGGCGGCCAGTTCGTCCCGCAGCCGACGCAGCAGCGTGCTCTTCCCGGCTCCGGCCTCCCCGCTGATCAGCACCACCGCCCGCGCGCCGCCGACCGCCTCGGCCGCCGCCTCCCGCACCACCCGCAGCTCGTCCACCCGGCCGACGAACAGCTCCTGCGGTGGCGGCGGTACGGCTCCCGGCGCGGGAGTGCCGATCAGCTCGGTGCGCTGGTTCAGGATCGCCGACTCCAACTCGGCCAGCGCGGGCCCGAGATCGAGGCCCAGGTCGGTGGCCAGCAGGGACCGGGCCCGGCGCAGCGCGTCCAGCGCCTCGGCCTGCCGGTTCGCCGACCACAGCGCCAGTGCGAGCAGCCGCCACCCCTCCTCGCGGAACGGGTGCTCCTCGGTGAGCGCCAGCGCCTCGGGCACGGCAACGCCGAAGTCGCCCTGCTCGACCGTCAGGGCGACGGTCAACTCCCGCGCCGCGAGCCGGAGTTCGTTCAGCCGGGCGACCTCCCGCAAGGCCCAGGGCTGGTCCGCGAACTCCGCGTACGCCTCACCGTCCCAGAGCTCCAGCGCCTCCCGTACCGGTCCCGGCCGCCGCAGCTCCCTGGCCTGCGCCACCAACCGCTCGAAGTCCCGGGCGTCCAGCGCCCCGGCCTCGGGCAGCCGCAGCGCATAGCCGGGCACCTCGCTCACCAGCACCCTGGCCGGTTCCCGGGGACCTCGCGCGGGCTCCAGCACCCGCCGCAGATTGGAGACGTACGCCTGCAGCGAGGCCGCCGCCTTGGCCGGCGGCCGCCCGCCCCACAGCCCGTCGACCAACCGGTCCACGGCCACCACCGCCCCACCGGCCACCAGCAGTTGCCCGAGCACCCCGCGCTGCCTCGGCCCCCCGAGGCTCACCCGCGCCCCGTCCACCTCGGCCGCCAGCGCCCCGAGCACCCTGATCCGGACCGTGCCCACTCCCTGCACCAGCCCTCCCCCGAGCCCACTTCCGCACTGGCCACCGAGCCTATGCGATGGGGCCCCGCCGGCTCCAAGCGGACTCCAAGCGGACTCCAAGCGTGCGTGCACCCGACGTGGCTCAGCGGCACAGCGCGGTGTCGACGACGCTCTCGAGGTGCTCCGTGCCCGCCGCGTCGGTCGGGACGGCGGTCACCGTGACGTTGGCGGCGCGGCCGTCGTCGGTGACTCCGCCGCGGGTCTCGTAGCCCGCGATGTCACCGCCGTGGCCCCAGTAGACGCCGCCGCAGGACAGCGGCCTGCTGATGATCCCCAGCCCGTAGCCCGCGCCGCTGTCGCCGATCGGGACGGTGCTGCGCAGCTGGGCGAGTTGGGCCGTCGGCAGGAGGCGGCCGGCCAGGAGCGCGGTGAAGAACCGGTTGACCTCGGAGTTGGTCGAGATCATCTGCCCCGCCGCCCAGCCCGCGGACGGGTCCAGCTCGGTGAAGTCGCGCAGCGGGCCGTCCGGCGAATCCCTGCGGTAGCCGTGCGGGTGGGCTTCTCGGACGGTCCGGTCACCGGTGGCCGGAAAGTAGGTGTGGTGGAGTCCGAGGGGCTTGATGATGCGCCGGTCGATCTCCTCGGGGAGGGGGCGGTCGGTGACCCGCTGGACGAGCAGGCCGGCCAGCACGTAGTTCGTGCTGCTGTACTTGAACCCCTTCCCGGGGGCGAAGTCGGCCTTGTGCCGGAGCGCCAGGTCGAGCAGCTGGCGAGGTTCGAAGTACCGGTACCGGAGGGTGGACTCCTCGATCAGGCCCTCGTAGTCGGGGATCCCGCTGGTGTGCTGGAGGAGCTGACGGACCGTGATGTGGTTTCCGTCGATCCCGTCCCCGTGGACCAGGCCCGGAAGGTAGGTCTCGACGTGTTCGTCGAGGGCGACCTTCCCCTCACCGACCAGCTGCAGCACGACCACGGCGGTGAAGGTCTTGGTGTTGCTGCCGATCCGCACCTGACCGTCGGCCGGCACCTTCGCGCCGGTGGCCAGGTCGCCGACCCCGGCGGTGTAGGTACGGGTGCGGCCCGTGCGGTCCTGGACGCTCGCCAGCGCGGCGGGCAGGCCGTCGGAGCGCACCAGTGCGTTCAGCCCCTGCTGGACACTGTCCGGCCTGGCCGGGCCGGACGGCGCCGGGGCTGCGCCCACGGCCATCACCCCGGCGGCCACCACCGCCACGGCAGACCGGACCGCACCTCGACCGGAAGGAATTCGCTGCCAGATCCGCTCACGCACGGGTCAACTCCTGGGGAATCACCGGAGACCGGAGGAACTCCCCGGTCACGATGCGCCCAGTGTCGTCGGGCCGATCGCCGGTGACCTCCCCCGACCGGGGGAGCACTTTCTCCCGCTGCTCCGCGATGTGCGCGCCGCCCGGGCCGTGCCCTACGGGTCAACCGCTGCGCAGCAGGACGGCCGAGAGCGGGACGAAGCCGCCGGTGCCGCCACCGGTCTCGCCGTCGGTCAGGCGGCGGAGCATGGCCAGTGAGATCCGTTCGCCCTGGCTCTTGGCGCGCTCGGCCACCGGGCCGCTGTGCAGGCCGTCCACGGTGGCCGCCCAGAGCTGCAGCCAGCGGCCGAAGTGGCGGGCGCCGAGGGGCTGCTGGGTGTGCAGGACCGCGTGCGGGGCGAACAGGTCGCGGCGGTACTCGGCGGACCGCAGCAGCGCCCGCTCCCAGAAGTCCGCGATGTGCGGCAGGTGCCGCTCCAGCTCGGTGCCGGCGAAGAACGGGCCGATCACCGGGTCGGCGAAGGCCGCACCGTAGAACCGGCGCAGCAGCAGCTCCAGGTCGGCCCGGTCGGCGAGGTCGGGGCGGACGGACATCCGAGGGCTCCTCTCCCGAGGTGGTCGCGCCAGTCTAGGACTGCGGTACGTCGATCGGGCAGGGCCGTTCGTCCCGTCCGGGGCGCCGGACTGGCAGGATGCTGGCATGACGTACCTCGCTGCCGATGACCGTTACTCCTCGATGACCTACCGCCGGGCCGGCCGCAGCGGAGTGCTGCTGCCCGCGATCTCGCTCGGCCTCTGGCACAACTTCGGTGACACCCAGCCGCTGGAGGTGCAGCGCGCGGTACTGCGCCGGGCCTTCGACCGGGGCGTCACGCACTTCGACCTGGCCAACAACTACGGCCCGCCGTACGGCAGCGCCGAGAAGAACTTCGGCACGCTGTACGCGCAGGACTTCCGCCCGTACCGGGACGAGCTGTTCATCGCCTCCAAGGCCGGGTACGACATGTGGCCGGGCCCGTACGGGGACGGCGGCAGCCGAAAGTACCTGCTGGCCAGCCTGGACCAGTCGCTCGGCCGGATGGGCCTGGACTACGTCGACGTCTTCTACTCGCACCGCTACGACCCCACCACTCCGCTGGAGGAGACCATGGGGGCGCTCGACACCGCCGTCCGGTCGGGCCGGGCGCTGTACGCGGCGATCTCCAACTACCCGGCGGAGCAGCACCGCGAGGCGGTGGCGATCCTGCGCGAGCTGGGAACGCCGATGCTGCTGAACCAGTCGCGCTACTCGATCCTGGACCGGAGCGTGGAGGACGCCGTCCTGGACGCGGTCGGCGAGACCCAGACCAGCCTGATCGCGTACTCCCCGCTGGCCCAGGGCCTGCTGACCGACCGCTACCTCTCGGGCGACGTCCCCGTCGGCTCCCGGATGTCGGTCGGCCACTTCCTCAAGGAGGAGGCCCTGACCGGAGCCAAGCTGGACCAGTTGCGCGCTCTCGCCAAGGTCGCCGAGCGGCGTGGCCAGAGCCTGGCCCAGCTGGCCCTGAGCTGGGTGCTCCGCGACGACCGGGTGGTCTCGGTCATCATCGGCGCCAGCAGCGTGGCCCAGCTGGACCAGAACCTCGACGCCCTCGCCGCCGGCCCGCTGACGATCGAGGACCTCGCCGAGATCGACGCGCTCACGCGCTGACGCCTCGGCAGACGCCCAGGCTCTACGGTCCAGGGGCTCGGGGAACTGCGACGCCGACCTCGTGCAAGGTGATCCGTGCGTAGCTGGTCAGGCACTTTCGCCGGTGACCCGCACGCCAGATCTCCTCGCAGTTCCCCGAGCCCCTGGGTACTGCCTGGTTAGGCCCCGCTACTGGCTGACGGGCGCGTACTTGTAGCCGACCCGGCGGACCGTGACGATGCTGTCGCGGTAGGCCGCGCCGAGCTTGCGGCGGAGCCGGGCGACGTGGACGTCGACCGTGCGGCCGTCGCCGACGTGGCCGTAGCCCCAGACGGCGGAGACCAGGTGGTCGCGGGTGTGGACGCGCTGGGGGTGCTCGGTGAGGTGGGCGAGCAGTTCGAACTCGAGGTAGGTGAGGTCGAGCAGCCTGCCGTCGACGTGGGCGCTGCGGCGCTCGGTGTCGACGCTGATGCCGTGGGCCGAGGGCTTGCTCGCCGCCCGGACCGGCGTGGGGGCGGGAACGGCGGCCGGGACCTCGGCCGCCGGGACCAGGACCAGGTAGCCGACCAGCGGTCCGCCGCTCGCGTCGGTGGTGCCGAACTGGGCACCGTACTGCGCCAACAGGCCCTGCGGGATGGCGGACTGGGGCAGTGCGGCAACCACTGTGGCGCCTTCGGGCAGCGCCCCGAACAGTGCCTGCGGGGTGGCGGGGACGAAGTGCCGGCGGTCGACGGGGGCCGAGACGGATCGGACCGCCCGCAGGTGCGGGGTGGCGGAGGGGGCGGACAGGGTGGCGGTGGAGGAAGAAGACATGATGCCGCTCTTTCGCGCGTGACGGATGGTGGGTGTCGTCTGCGCGTCGACCTGGGCGGGGCACCGGTACTGACGGGTGGTCAGGCGGTGGGCCGGGACGCGCCGGGCGGGCCGGGGCACGACTGCTGAGACCGGTGCGACGGTCGGGACCTGGGGACTGTCCACGCCCGGCGGTTCGTTGCCCGGCGAAAGAAAGTGGCCGGGAGCTGAGCACCGATGACGGCAGGAGTGCGGGTCGGACCCGGGGTCAGCGACAGCAGGCGCTGGAGCAGAGCGCCTGGTCGATGTACCGACGCATGGTCAGGACCGGTGTCACCGGGGCGGACTGGGCCGTCGGGCGGAACCTCGGACGGACTGCTGCTGCGGCCATGCTGTGGTACCTCCCCCCGGCGCTGCGATGAACTGTCGCCAAGAGAGTTCCACGACCCGGGCCCCGGCGGCAAGCCGAATGCGCCAAATCGTCCAGCTGGCGAGACGGCGTCTCAGACCACGAGACCGCGCCGCTCCATCGCGTGCTCGGCCAGCCTGATCAGCAGTTCCTTGCCGTCCTCCCGGCGGCGGGCGTCGCACAGCAGCACCGGCACCCCGGGGTCGAGGTCGAGCGCGTCGCGGACGTCGCCTGGGGCGAACACCTCGGTGCCCTCGAAGCAGTTCACCGCGACCACGAACGGGATGCCGCGCCGCTCGAAGAAGTCCACCGAGGGGAAGCAGTCGGCGAGTCGACGGGTGTCGGCGAGGACCACCGCACCGAGCGCGCCCGCCGCCAGCTCGTCCCAGGCGAACCAGAACCGGTCCTGCCCGGGGGTGCCGAACAGGTAGAGCGCGAGGCCGGGGCGCAGGTCGATCCGGCCGAAGTCCATCGCCACCGTGGTGGTCCGCTTGGCCTCCACGCCGGAGGTGTCGTCCACCTCTTGCCCAGCCGTGGTGAGTTGCTCCTCGGTGCGCAGCGGGCGAATCTCGCTGACCGCCCCCACCAGGGTGGTCTTGCCCGCGCCGAAGCCGCCGGCGACCAGGATCTTGAGGGCCACCGCGCTCCAGGGCGAAGCCTGGCCGGGCTGGGCGGGCTGGGCGTCAGAGTGCGCGAAGGCCATTGATCACGTCTCGCAGCAGGCGCTCGTCCGGTAGTTGGGCGAGCGGAACGGGTCGGGTGACGGCAATAAGTTCCGCATCCAGCAGGTCGCCGAGCAGCACCCGGACCACACTCACCGGCAGATCGGTGTACGAGCCCAACTCGGCGACGCTGAGCGGCTCGTGACGGCAGAGCCCGAGGATGGCCCGGTGCTCCGGGTCGAGGTCGGGCTCCTCGCTCTCGTCCGGGTGGACGGCGGTGACCAGCGAGATGAGGTCGAACATCCCCTCCTCGACCGGCCTGGTCCGGCCCTTGGTCATCGAGAACAGCCGCACCATCGGCCCCGCGTCGTCGTCGAACCACTGGTCCTCGACGGGCGGGCGGGCGGGAAAGGCCGGCTGGGTCGGCTCTTCGGTCACGCTCGGCTCCGGTGCGGCGTCCTCGACGGTCATCGTTCGGTCATCTCCCCGGCGGAACGGACTCGGTGCGCGGGTCGGCGGACAGGTGCTCGCCGACCCGCTTGACCAGCAGAGCCATCTCGTACGCGATCTGGCCGACGTCGGACTCGGCCTCGCTCAGCACCGCCAGGCAACTGCCGTCGCCCGCCGCGGTGATGAACAGGAACGCCTCGTCCAGCTCGACCATGGTCTGCCGGACGCCGCCGACCTGGAAGTGCCGTCCGGCCCCCTTGGCCAGGCTGTGGAAGCCCGCCGCGACGGCGGCCAGGTGCTCGGCGTCCTCGCGCTCCAGGCCCTGGGAGGCACCGGTGGCCAGACCGTCACTGGAGAGGATGACCGCGTGCCGCAGCGCCGCGACCCGTCCCACCAGATCGTCCAGCAGCCAGTTGAGGTCTCCTGACGGCTGTGCCGTTGCGGTCATGATTCGGTTCCTTCCGTTGGTGCAGGCTGAGCAGGTGTCACAGGCTGAGCGGGCTGAGCGGGTGTCACGGATCGGGCCGGCCCGGCCGACAGGGCCTGGGGCCGGGGCGCCGGCAGGATCGCGGCCGGGCGCCGGGGGGCCGGCCGGACCGGTGCCGGCA